>CALQKQ020000075.1 GCA_943331195.2 Akkermansia muciniphila
CGGATTATCCTGCGTAGGGTCATAAGTGCGACCGTGCCCCCCTCTGGCGAAGGTGTAACCCCAGCTTTGCAGGAGTGGATAAAACTTCGGATTCGTATCATAGAACGGCCAGCAAAAAGTTGTCGATCTGGGAATCCGGTTTGCGATCATTTCATCCTCCAGCGTCCACACATACGCCTGGCAACCGCCAACATCCGTCATCGACAATTGGCCATGTCCCCGGGTGTGATTGCCAATTTCGAATCCCTGCTCCGACATCGTCCGAATCTGTCGCCAAGTCATATACCAATCCTTTCGCTCGCGAAACAGATAGGCATCGGAAACATAAAACGTGCCGTTGAAACCATATTTCTTGAGGATGGGGGCGGCAACGGTCGCATGACTCGCACAGCCGTCATCGAAAGTGAATACCACAAGTCTTTCAGGGATGGGCTTCTTGAGAATGCCCAGGGGATCGCCAACCTTGGCTGGTTCCGCCCTCCCAATGGTTGCAGTTGCAAACAGGAAGCTAACTAGCATTCCTGCTTTAAGTTGCCGTGGCATCTTCGTGATTTTCATTTAATCTTCTTTCAGCTTCTTTCAGCTGCTTTCAGCTTATTGCTCGATTTGCGAGGTCAGAGGAAGCAGCTCCAGAATGACATGGGCATAAAGGCGGTGCCCGAAATCGTTGGGATGGTTGACATTGTTGCCGCTGATGTCGGAGAAGTTTTTCTTCTTGAGAACTTCAATCCAAGGCGCCGTCACATCGGCCAGCGCCATATTTTCCTTCACCAGCTCGCCCAGGAATTTGGCTTTCCAAACGAAACCCTCGGCACCGGCAAAGAGCGGATTCATCGTCATGGGGGAGACCATCACGATGTCGGCATCGGGATTCTGGGCGATAACATCATCGCGCATTTTGGTCATTTTCTTGTCGTAGCCCCCGCCATCGTTCATCCCAAATGCGAGAAACACCAAATCCGGCTTTTCTAGGGTGACTTTGGGGACCATCTCCACTCCCCAGCCAGCTTCCGCGCCGGCGGCACCGAAATTGACTAACGTTACTTGCGATCCGAAGCGTTTTTGGAGTGTGTTAGCGACCAATTGAGGATACGCGGGTTGATAGGGTTCCGCGAGCGTTTCCTTGAATCCAGAGGCATTGAACCCCTGCGTGATGCTGTCACCCAGCGCCACCAGTTTGATCGGCTGTTTGGCGCGGAGCTTGGCCAGCACGCGCGTGAGCCGTTCGGGCTGTAGCTTATACGGCTCTGGCCAGAGATCGGTCTTGTGCCAATAGGAAACCTGCACCTGAAGATCGTGGAAGAATCGGCCTTCAGAATGCAGGACCGTGGCAAACATGTTCGGGCTGCCTTTCGGTGGAACCATCTGCGCTGCCGTCTTGAACGGAATCCGCGAAGTCAAAGTCAACTCAATGATGTTGGTGCCGGGCTGCCAGGTGTAGTCCTTGCCCTCTTCATACTTCATGTTGAGATCCGGATGGGTGATCTGGAATTTCTCGCTGGGAATGAACAACAGTTTGCCCGTGGCCAAGTGTTTGCCCTCCTCCTGAATGAAGAGCACTGGCTCACGGTCACTCGCCTGCGAGCGCCACAGCGGCTCGCCA
The DNA here is from genome assembly GCA_943331195.2 of Akkermansia muciniphila. Lineage (GTDB taxonomy): Bacteria > Verrucomicrobiota > Verrucomicrobiia > Verrucomicrobiales > V1-33 > CAIZWU01. Next base: position 1,604 of record CALQKQ020000075.1, read on the forward strand.
AGAACCATTCCCGGCCCCGCCCTTTCCGCTTTCTCCGAGGCATTGTCCGCCATCAATAACGCGCTCCCGCAGAAGATTCCCAGAACTGCTAAAATGAGGTGTTTCGTCATCATGGTGGACTAGTTCTTCTGGAGCGGCACTTGCGCGGTGGTGCGGAGGTAGGCGATGAGGTCGCGGACTTCGTCGTCTTTGAGGGTTTTGAGCAAGCCTTCGGGCATCATCGAAATGGCAGATTTCTCGCGGGAGAGGATCTCGGATTTGGTGACGATGCTGTCCTGACCTACAAGGCGGAGCGTGAGCTGCTGATTGTTTTCTGCGGCGACCGTGCCGGAGAGGGTGCGGCCATCGCGAGTGGTGACGATGACGAGCTGATAACTCTCCTGCGTGACCTCGCTGGGGTTGAGGATCTGCGAGAGGATGTAGTCGAGATTGGCGCGATTGGAGCCGGTGAGATCGGGGCCGACAATGCCGCCCGCGCCGTAGAGCATGTGGCAGGCGATGCAGGTGCGCTCGAAGATGGCGCGGCCATGACCGGTGTTGGCTTTGGCAAGCACGGCATCGGTGAGCATGGCTTTGTATTTCGCCATCTCAGCCTGCTTATCGCTGGCGAGCTGGGTGATGGGACCCCAGAACTCGACAAACGATGGCCCGAGCACGCGGTAGAGCTGGCGGGCGTCGAAGGCGGTGACATCGGTCTTCGGAATGGTGTTCTTCTTCAGCTCAGCGACCAACGCGCTGGCGGTGCTGCGGCGTGCGGAGAGCGCTGATACAACTTCGGATTTCTCGGCGGCGGAAAGCTTGGCGTAGCGCTTGATCAGGGTGGCGGCCACCTGAGGATCATCGAAGGAAGCCAGCGCGCGGATGGCATCGCGGCGCACGGCGGGTTCATCGAGCAGCGACAGCACCACGGGCAGCGCGGCAGCATACGCATCGCGGGCAAAGGCGGTCAGGATTTGTCGGCGACGCTCGATGGGCGCGGCTGTCTCCTTGAGCACGGCAAGCTGCGCTTCGGCGGCTTTGGCATCGCCGAAGAGTTGGCCGATCTGCGCGGTGAAGTCGGTGAGCTTCGCATCCTTCGCGGCATCAATCGCTGCAATGGCTTCGTCCCAGTTCTTCGGCTTTGTGACCCCATTGCGGCCCAGCGATTTGAGTCCATCACGCACGCCTTCGAGAATTTGGAGACGCAGGGAGAGATCGTTGTTGCTCAGCAGTGTGGCAGCCACGGGTTCGAGCTGTTTGGCAGCGATGGCGCGGCGGGCGATGTATGGCGCGAGCTGCGGGATCTTGCTGTGCGTGGCAAGCGCCATCGCTCGCGAGGCGTCGGCTTCGACCATCGGCTCAATGCCAAACAAAGCATCTTCGGCAGGTTATGATCCGCAGCGTCCTCGGCATGAGCGACGAGGTTCTGCGCAATGGGCCAGCGCTCCGCCACGTTCATGCGCTGAAGCGCCGCCGCGAGGTAAAGCCGCACGATGGGCGAGCTGTCCTTCTCCGCCATCGCAGTGAGCTTTGCCAAAGCCGCAGGGCTATAAGCACGATCTTCGCCCAGCAACTGAATGGCCCAGCCGCGAACATACGGCTCGGCATGATCGAGCAGCGGCAACAAACGATCCGCGGGGAGATTCTGCGTGATGTGCAACGCCCAGAGTGCGCGGAGTTGATGCGCGGAAGTTTTGGATTGTGCAAAGAGTTCCCACAGCTTCTCAGGCACTGCTGCATCGAGTTGACCCGCCGCAGCGCGATGCTGAAGCAGCACGCGGGCACGGCGGCTATACCAATCGTTGCGATGCGTCAGCAGGCCGACGAGTTCGAGATCGGTCTGCGCGGCGAGATTGATGCCTAGCTTTCCTGGCAGGCCCTTCGGCGCGAGGCGGTAGATGCGGCCGGTGTCTTTGTCGTGTATGGCATCGCCGCAAATATCGCTGTCATGCCAGTCGAGCACGTAGGCCGCACCATCAGGTCCTATCTCCATGCTGAAGCCCACCCAGGCGTTGTCGTGGGCGGAGAGTGGTTCGTCGCCGTGGTGACCGATAAAGCCTGATCCGCTCGGTTCCAGGATGTCCGTGATCACATTGTGCTCATGGAGGTTAGCCATGATGATGCGGTCGCGGTATTCCTTGGGAAACTCATCGGCTAGGTAGATACGAGCACCGCCGTGGGCGGAGCGATGGCGGTGGTTCGCAATGGTCTTGATGTCGTCGAAGACGTAAGGGTTGATGTGGCTGCCGCCCTGGCGATGATAGGTGCCGCCGGGGATCACATGCCAGAGATGCGGTATGACGCATGCGGTAATGAACATCTGGCCGTGGTCGTCAAAATCGAGTCCCCAAGGATTACTAAAGCCGTGAGCGACGACCTCAAAGCGATCCTTCGTCGGATGATAACGCCAAACGCCGCCGTCGAGGTATTGACCATCCTTCACCGGCATCTCGACGGGGAATGGATCGCCCTTGCGGAGAATTTTTCCGCCATTGGCAGGCTTGCCCACTGTCGAGCGTGTTGCGAAACCCTGGCAGCCGTAGAGCCAGCCATCGGGTCCCCAACTAAAGCTGTTAAACACCTCATGGCGATCTTGAATGCCCCAGCCAGTGAGCCGCACTTCGAGCGGGCCGTCGGCTTTGTCGTCGTGATTTTTGTCGGGCACGAAGAGCAGATTGGGCGGGGCGCCGAGCCAGAGGCCATCAAAGCCGACCGCGATGGCGGAGGGAAACGGGACACCGTCGAGAAAGACTTTACGGGTGTCGAACTTCCCATCGCCGTTGGTGTCTTCGAGGATGAGAATGCGGCTGTTGCCATCGGCGGAGAAGCCTTTGCTACGCGTTTCATAGTCGCGATTTTCCGCGACCCAGAGCCGTCCGCGATCATCCCAACAGAACGCCATGGGTTGCGTGATCATCGGTTCGACAGCGGCGAGTTTCACCTCGAAGCCGGCCGGCACGGTCATCTTCGCGACTGCCTGTTCGCCAGTGAGAAAGACGCGGTCCTTTTTGCTATCCCAAGCAAGTCGCCCGGATTCACGGTAAGCAGATGTCTGGCTGAAATTTTCCCAATCCTGATCCAGCGTCTGGTTGAAGTTGCCGGTATAGACCAGGAACTGATGCCGCACCCTCTCGGTTTTGCCCTTGGCTAGGGTCCAATCGCCGGAGATGGCACGGCTTGGGCCGATGCCCATCTGGTTGTCCACGCGCCACGCGAGCGGATAGCCGGTGTTTTTCGGATGATCAAAAATCGCGATGTGTGCCTGATTGGTGCGACCTTCGAGCTTTAGGCCAATATCCAACCAGATAGCGCGCTGTGCGGTGGCAAACTCGTTGCGCTGACGGCTGCTGTTCACCACGCCGCCTTCCATGCCAGGCTTCCACGGCATGCGCAGAAAGAGTCCACCGTAAGGCTGCTTCGCCATGGTCAAGTCCACAAGTCCTTCGCCCTTCCATTCAAGGTCCAGGAAGTAACGGCCATCGCTATCGCGCATCGTCCACACCTGTGTCTCGATCATCACCGGCTTGCCCTCGGCATCGAGCAGTTGATAAACCGTCGTCCATTTCACCACCTCGCCTTTCGGCACGAGCACAGTGCTCGACATCTTGCGCCAGAAGCCCGCGCCTGGATTGTGAAAATAGTCGCGCCCATTAATCTGTTTCAGCCCCCAGTAGAGCCCGGTCTGATGCTTGTGATGGCCTGGGCTATACTCCGTCAGCACACCCTTGCCATCAGGAGCCACCATCGGATGAATGTAAGGCCGAAAATCCGGCCGCGCATTCTGCGTGAGGATTGCCTCATTGCCGTTATCGCGATACACCGATTATGGTATTCGTCGCATCATCCTGACGCAGTGTGAGCATCGTATTGTGAGCCGAGGCCCCCGTGCTGCTAAGAAGGCATAGAGTAAAGAAGAGGAAGAAATGGCGTCTGAAAGGAATTTGCTTTTCGCGGGTGGCGTCGTTGGCGGGACGGGGAACGGGGAGAGAGGGCGGTCTGGGAGGAATAGGGCGAAAGAAGGTTGAAATTTGAGGTCAAAATGATGAACTACACGGAAACAGAGGTCTCGGACGGCTGCATTTGGCCGGGGGCATAGTTTATGGGACCGGTGGCATAGGTGATCAGAGGTGTCCGCAAAAGTGTTTTTATTTGTAAGATTGACGCTTTTCGATTTTGCAAACCAATGCCGAAATTATATGAACTAAATTAATTTTGGGCTTTCCGCATGAGCGTTTGATGAGATTGGATCTTGTTGAATTATTAACTGCCGTGAGAAATACTATCCACGATCGCCTTGTCAAGATATATTTGGCCGCGCGTTTTGGGTATTTTCGGCGGGTCGCTTCGAGCCGGTGGCTTTGGTCGTCAGGGGTATTCGATCACGGGAGTGGTTCTTCGCTAATTTCGGTGGGCAGAAAAGGGCAAGCGGATTAGTGCGAGAGGCATGCGTCCCGAAAAACTGTTTCATGCAGGACTGAATGTGGGATCCTCGTGGCGGGTGGTGAAGATTGATTTGGATTCTGATGGCGGGGTCCGGATCCGGGTCGAGGAAACGGAAGCGTTCGCGCGAGAGGCACGCCGCATTTTTGCGGAGGACGGTGCCGTAAAATGCTTTGATCATGTAGATGTTGTCCGCTGGCGGCCACTCAACGTCTTCGAGCACCGCTGCGATATCGTCTGCCGCTTGCCGCGGGCCCCATGCCTCAAGACCGGAAAGGTCTACCGGGTCACGCCGCCGTGGGAGGGCTTGAACAAAGCCTTCACCAAAGCATCCGATGCCCTCGCGCTATGGCTGATGCGGGTAATGCCTGTGTCGGCCGCCGCTCGCATCATCAAGGAGAGAGCGACACCCGGCTTTGGCGGCTGTGGAGTGCGCCTGGCCGCGCGTGCACTGAAGCGAAGTCAACATCGTGGGCTGCGATGAACTCAGCGCCCGCGAAGGCCATTTATACGCTAGGGTCTTTTGCGATCTGGTGGGCAAGCGGGTGCTTTCGCCGTGGAGGGCAAGACAAAAGGAGGAACCAAATTTCCAGGCAATTTCTTTGATTTCAGCGACCCGCCTTCACCTGATTCCGTCTGCATAGGTGACTGACTCGATAAAGTCGAAGTGACCCTCTGTCGGTGGTGCGGGTTTCAGTTCTATTGCGAGTTCACCACGATTCATGAGTTCGATGGATTCCATGATCCTTTTTGCGATGGGGGCGCCAACAGCCCCGCCGGATTTGCCGTTGGCGACGACGACGCTGAAGGCATAGCGGGGTTTTTCAAAAGGAGCGAAGCCGATGAAGTGGGGGTGATGGTCCGCGACCTGCTTTTTGGTGGCCTGATCGATGCGCCATTTTTGGGCTGTGCCGGTTTTTCCCGCAATGCTGAGGAGATTGCTCCGGGCGAGGAAAGCGGTGCCGCCGGCTTCTGAATGCACCACTTCATACATGGCCTGGCGAATCGCGGCGATGGTTTCGGGAGGAACTCCTTCAGCCAAGAGATCGTGGCGTAGTTCCAGCGGAGCGTTCTGCCAAACGCCATTCAGCAAGGTTTGGGAAATGATCCGGGGATTCCAAATTCTGCCGCCATTCGCGATGGCGGCAGCGACTCCAGCCATTTGCAGGGGAGTGGCCTGCACCTCGCCCTGACCGATGGAGATATTGGCCGTTTTGGCTTCCGTCCAAGGGCCTTTGTTTTGCCGTTCCCACCACCCCCGGTCAGGCATGAAATCCGACATGGCTGCTCCCAGCCGGAACGAGGAGGCCTCCCCAAGTCCGAAGTTTTTGGCCATGAGGGAAATGCCATCAATGCCCACGGAATTCCCCAGTTGATAAAAATAACAATTACAGGAGCGCCGCAGGGCTTCCGGCAGGGCCAAAGTGCCGTGGCCGGGCAGAGCCTTCTGAACGGTCCAACAGCGGAATTGCCGATCCCCATACGTCACGGAGCCGCTGCATTCGAAGTGCTTTGCCCAGTCACCGGATTCGCCAGCCGCGAGGGCGGTGATGAGCTTGAAAGTGGAGCCGGGCGGATAGGCCATCAGGGCGCGGTTTATCAAAGGCCATGTTGGGTCCGCTCGGACTTTCTCCCACTGTGCTTTTCCGATTATGGGCACAAAATCATTCGGGTCAAAGTTCGGCACACTGGCCATAGCGAGGATATCTCCGTTGTTGAGGTCGAGGATCACCGCGCTGCCACGTCCCACGCCGGCCTCGCGCAGAGCACGCAGGCAAATCTGTTGGAACCGGGCGTCCATTGTCAGGATCACCGAAGGCTGTGCCCTGCCTGCTACGGTGGGAACGGCTTGCAGCACGCCATCAGCCATTTTCTCGATCCCCTGCGATCCAGTATCAGGCGTCAGTTGATCAAAGTCCGGCTGCGTGTAGCCGACCACGTGACTGGCAAGACTGCCCAGCGGGTAGCGTCGGTTCTCGCTGTCGTAACTTACTCCCCGGCGGGTGCGCCTGCCTTTCTGTGATTCTGCTAGGATGACACCGTTGCGATCGGCAATGCTGCCGCGCATCAGGGGAATGGGGGCTGCGGTGTCGGTGGAGACGCTGGCCGCAGTGGAATCCTGGCTCTCCGCCTGTTGGAAGAAAAGCAGGGTCAGGATGATGCCTGGCAAAAGCAGGGGTGCCACCATCAACGGGCCGCTGCTCCGGCGTGGATGGTGGGGTTCCAGCAGGCGGCGGATACGCTGCAGGAGCTGACCACCTCCGGCGGCAGGAGCAAGGCTCAGGGTGGATTGCAATTGCAGTTCCGCCAGCCGGGTCAGCGCAGTGGCTCCGGTGCGGCGGTTCCCGGTCACGCGCATCGCCGAGTCGTCGCAGGCGTGTTCGCGTTCCAGTCCCATGCGATGGCTGATCCACCAGACGGCTGGATGGAAAAAGAAGAGGGTTTCCACGGCAGCCTGAAGCAGGCCCAGCAAAAAGTCGTGCCGGCGGATATGGGCGAATTCGTGGGCAAGGATAAAATCCAACTCGCGCGGCGAGAGTCCGGCGAGAGCGGCGGCGGGAAACAGCAGCACCGGACGCAGTATGCCAGCCACCGCGGGCGACATCAGGCGGTTGGTGATTCTGACCAGAGGTGCTTTGCGCAGTCCGCAGCGCCGGGCCATGGCGGTGACTTGTTGAGTGAGCGCTTCCGAAGCGCAACCGGCCTGCCGGATCAGCCAAGCGGTCCCGCAAAGCCCCAAGGCCCGCCATGCGGCGACAAAGGCTGCACCTGTCAGCCAGAACCATCCCAGCCAGTGGAGCCACGGCAGGTGAGCGGTTGTTGGCTCCTTCCGTGTTGTCACCGGTGGAGCCGGAGCAGTCCTGTCATCCAAGGAGGCGTTCCTGGCTGATCCATGATCCGGCGAAATCAAGGTCCGCATTTTCCAGTCAGGCTCATGGCCGGAAGCACCGGTCAAGTCCGCTATTATTGCCTCCTGCTTAAGTCCGGCGATGGGGATGGGGTTTGGCGGGGATGCACCTGCGGCAAGCCGGCCCCAGGTGATCAGCGGTGCCGCTATCATGCAGGCCAGCCCCATGCCGCATAGGGCGTGGCGCAGCTCCGGCGTGCCTTTCCGGCAAAAACGCAGCAGAAGCGCCAGACCGGCAGCGATGGCCAGCCCTTGCCAGAGAAAGTGCAGGAAACACCAGCCCAGCCGTTCGGTCAGGTCGGCATCGGTAATTGACCGGGAAAGAGAGGAAAGCGGATTCATGGTGAAAAAGCTGAGGATGGGGCGGCTTCAGGAATCGCGTTCGAGGGCATCCAGCGTGCGGCGGATTTCGGAGATCTCCTGCTGGGTCACCTTGCCGGAGCCCAGCGCCTGCTGGACCAGCGCTTGCGTGGATCCTGCAAAAAGCTTCTGCACCATCTCCCTGACCATGGACTGCTGCATCTTTTCCGGTGGCACGGCGGCGCGGTAAATGTGGGAACGAGCGGACTCATCCCGCAGCACCAGACCCTTCTCCGTCATGATCTGGAGGAACTTCAGAACGGTTGTGTAGCCCTGTTCCTTGTGACGGCTCAGTTCCTCATGAACCTCGCGGACGGTCGCCTCCCCGCGGTCCCAGAGAACCCGCAGGATGGAAAGTTCGGCAGCCGTGGGGCGCGGCAGGGATAGCTTTTTGGCAGGCATGGGGTATTCTACGAATCTGTTCGTATTTATCAACGAATTGTTTCGTAGATTAGCGCGAAATTGTGGAACGGCAGCCAAGGGCGGTGCAATGGGGGACTCGGCCAGTTTGGCAGGGTCGTTTCAGCGCCCCAACTTCTTTTCGAAGCGGGCCTCGAGGAAGGCGTGGACTTTTTCGGGGATTTCGGGGTCCTTGAACCCACCGTGACCGCCGCCAGGGACGGTGTGGAATTCGTGGGGGACGTTGGCTTTTTTCAGGGCGGTGGCGAGAAGTTCACTCTGGCCGTGGGGGACCAGCGGGTCCTTGTCGCCATGGACGATGAGGAAGGGCGGGTCGGTGGGATCGACGTAGGTGATGGGGTTGGCGCTTCTGACTTTGTCAGGGACCGCCTGGACCGGCGCGCCGAGGAGCTTGGATTCGGGGGAGTCGGTGGAGTCGTGTTTTTGGCCATCCGGCAGGCGCTGGGCATCCATTTGGGAGACATCGGTGGGGCCGAAAAAGTCGATCACACCGGCGACTTTGGTATTCTGATCCGTGTCAGGCCCGAGGGTGCCGTCCATTTCTGGCACCCCGGCACTGGTGCCGAGGACGGCGGCGAGGTGGCCGCCGGCGGAGGCGCCCCAGACGACAAGGCGGTCGGGGTCGAGGTGGTGCGCTTTGGCGTGGGCTTTGATCCAGCGGATCGCGGCTTTGCAGTCGTGGATCTGGGCGGGCCAGCGGGCTTCGCTGCTGAGGCGGTAGCCAATACTGACTCCGGCGGCCTTGCCTTCGGCCACGGCGCGGAGGACCTGACCCCGGCCCTCGGATTTGTCGCCGGCCAGCCAGGCACCGCCGTGAATGAAGACCAGGACCGGGAGCGTTTTCCCGGCTTCACGTGCTTTGGGCAGGTAGAGGTCGAGTTGCTGGCGTTGGTTATCGGTGCCGGCGTAGGGCAGGTCGGGCATCGCTGCCACGGTGGGTGGAAGAGGTGGGGCCTGGGGCCGGTTCGGGCGCTGGGCGTGCAAGGAGGGGGCGGCCATCAGGCAGGCGAAGGAGAACGGCAGGAATCGGCACATGGGAGGGAGCAGAAAACAAATTTCCAGGTAATTTGCGAGAGAAACCTCTGGATTTTTGGTTTAGTCAGGTTATTTTCGTCAAACCTCTGACCCCTCCTTCCGATGCCTGCGCGCGCTTTTCTCTTCGATGGATCCCAGGCGGGGTGTTTTCACGTGGTGAATCGGATTTACGATCGGAAGTATCTCCTCGACGAGGAAGGGAAGGAGATGCTGCTCAAGTTGGTGCGGGCTTATGAGGATGTCCTGGGGGTGGAGGTGCTGAC
>CALQKQ020000076.1 GCA_943331195.2 Akkermansia muciniphila
GCGGCCTTGGTGCCGGGGAAGCCGGAGGAGAGCGTTTTGTTGCAGCGGTTGGAGTCGAGTGATGCGGAGGAGCAGATGCCGCCGCCGACGTCGCACCGGCGGGTGAGTCGGGAGCAGATCGCGTTGGTGCGGCAGTGGATTGGGGAGGGTGGGGCGTATGAGAAGCACTGGGCGTTTGTGCCGCCGGAGCGGGCGGCCTTGCCGGCGGCGGCGGCGTGGGATCGGGAGCCATGGGATGGGTGGGTGCGGCAGGGGCTGGCGCGGGAGCAGCTTGAGCCGACGGCGGAGGCGACGCCGAGCGCGTGGTTGCGGCGGGCTTCCTTTGATTTAACGGGATTGGCGCCGTCGCTGGGGGAGTTAGACGCCTTTGCGGCGGCGGTGGGGGCGCGGGGGGAGTCGGCTTATCGGGAGGAGGCGGAGCGGCTGCTGGGTTCGCCGCGGTATGGGGAGCGCATGGCGGCGGAGTGGTTAGATGTGGCGCGCTATGCGGATACGCATGGGTTTAACAATGATTCGATGCGGTCGATGTGGCGTTGGCGGGACTGGGTGATTGGGGCGTTTAACCGGAATTTGTCGTATGATCAATTCATCACCAAGCAATTGGCGGGGGATTTGTTGCCGGGGGCGGGGCTGGAGGATCGCTTGGCGACGGGGTATGGGCGCAATCACGTGATCAACTCAGAGGGTGGGATTATTGATGAGGAATACCGGGTGGAGTATGTGGCGGACCGGGTGCGGACCTTGGGGATGAGTTGGCTAGGGTTGACGATGGAGTGCAGCCGGTGTCACGATCACAAATATGATCCGGTGACGGCGAAGGATTACTATCGATTGTATGCGTTCTTCAATCAGGTGCCGGAGTGGGGGGAGGATGGACGGGTGGGGAATGCGGCGCCGTTGTTGGCGGCGCCGACGGAGGAGCAGGTGGAGGCGCTGCGGGTGTTGGAGGGGCGGATGGAGGTGGCGCGGCGGGAGATGCCGAAGGGGGAGGTGGAGGGGCGGCCGCTGGGAGAGGTGGTGGATTGGTTGCGCGGGGAGTTGGGAGAGGTGGCGGAGCCGAGTGGGGCGGTGCTGCGGGTGGAACGGCGGGGGGAGCAGTGGGTGAATGGGGAGAAGCCGGAATTGGCGCTGGGGAGTGGGGTGAGGGTGAAAGAGGATGCGGCGTTGGGGGCGGTGATGGCGTTTCCGAACGAAGGTGGGCCGCTGGAGACGGGGCATTTTGCGGCGGGGAGCCAGCAGCCTTGGACGTGGCAGGCGGCGGTGCGCTGGGAGGGCGGGGCGGGGGTGTTGCTTTCTAACATGGATTATGAGGTGGTGGAGAGTTCGTCGTCGCACGGCCAGGGATTGGAAGTTCGGGTCACGGAGCGTGGCGGGGTGGAAGTGCGGGTGGCGCAGAAGTGGCCGGCGTATGCGATTCAATTGGAGTCGACGGAGCGGATTCGGCCGGGGTGTTGGCAGCAGATTGCGGTGGTGAATGGGGGCAAGGATCAGGCGGCGGGGTGGCGGATTTATCTGGATGGGAAGGAGAGTGGGGTGGTGGTGCGGCATGATGGGTTGACGGGAGGGGTGGGGGCGAAGGGACTGCGGATGGGGTCGGCGAAGGGGGCGAAGCCGGATGTTTTTCGGGGGGAGTGGGCGGAGGTGCGGGCGTGGCCGCGGGCGTTGGGGGCGGAGGAATTGGCGGATTTGGCGGATGGGGTGTTTGGGCGATTGTTGAGGGGGCCGACGGGGATGGCGGAGGCGATGGGGCAATTGGAGCGGCTGCAGGCGGTGATGCGGCGGCACCAGCGGGGGACGGCGGCGGGGGAGCGGGCGCTGCGGGGGCTGGAGGCGGAGCGCTTCGAGATGCGGCGGGGTTTTCCCAGTGTGATGGTGATGGAGGAGTTGGCGGAGCCGCGGGCGACGCATGTGCTGGGGCGCGGTCGGTATGATGCGCCTGGGGAGGTGGTGACTGCGGGGGTGCCGGAGGAATTATTAGGTGCCTGGCCGGAGGGGGCTCCGAAGAATCGCCTGGGACTGGCGCGGTGGTTGACGCAGCCGCAGCATCCGCTGACGGCGCGGGTGGTGGTGAATCGTTTTTGGCAGCAGGTTTTCGGGGTAGGGCTGGTGAAGACTTCGGAGGATTTTGGGTTTCAGTCGGAGTATCCGCCGCATCCGGAGTTGTTGGATTGGCTGGCGCGCGATTTTGTGGAGGGGGGCTGGAATGTGAAGGGGCTGATGCGCTCGCTGGTGTTGTCGGCGACCTACCGGCAGGATTCGCGGGTTTCGGCGGATTTGGTGGCGCGGGATCCGGAGAATCGCTGGCTGGGGCGCGGGCCGCGGCTGCGCTTGGCGGCGGAGATGATCCGGGACCATGCTTTGGCGGTGAGTGGGCTGCTGCGGGAGCGGCTGGGGGGGCCGAGCGTTTTTCCGGATCAGCCGGAGGATCTTTATAAGGGGGTGGTGGTGGATGCGGCTTATCCGGGGACGAAGTGGGTGGTGAGCGCGGGGGAGGAGCGGTATCGGCGCAGTTTGTATACTTTTTGGAAGCGGACGGTGCCGCATCCGGTGATGAACGTGTTTGACGTGCCGGACCGGGAGTCGGGCTGCGTGCGGAGGTCGCGCACGAACACGCCGCTGCAGGCTTTGGCGTTGATGAATGAGCCGGCGCTGTTGCGGGCGGCGGGGCATTTGGGGCAGCGGATGCAGGTGGAAGGGGGCGTGGGGGACGCGGCGCGGGTGGGGTGGGGATTCCGGCTGGCGACGGGGCGGGTGCCGAGTGCGCGGGAGGAGGCGGTGCTAGTGCAATTGCTGGAGGATCTGCGGCAATCTTATGCCGGGGATGCGGCGGGAGCGGCGGCGATGTTGAAGAGTGGGGACGTGGAGGCGCGGGCGGAAGGGGCGGGAGAAGCGGCGGCCTGGACGGCGCTGGCGAGCAATGTGCTTAATTTAGACGAAACCATTACCAAGAACTGATTTATATGGACTGTCATCGCTATCAAACGTGGGGAAGCCGCCGGGATTTTCTGGGGCGGAGTGGGCTGGGGCTGGGGGCGGCGGCGCTTTCGGGTTTGCTGGGGGGCGGGGCGGCGCAGGCGGCGGGGGGCTTGCCGGGGGTGCCGCATTTTGCGCCGAAAGCGAAGCGGGTGATTTATTTATTTCAATCTGGGGGGCCGCCGCAGTTGGAGTTATTTGATCCCAAGCCTTTATTGAGCGAGCGCTTTGACGAGGCCTTGCCGGCGTCGGTGCGGGGGAGTCAGCGGATCACGGGGATGGTGAGTGCGCAGGGGAAGTTGGCGTTGCAGCCGAGCAAGTATGCTTTTCGGCAGTGTGGGCAGAGCGGGCAGTGGTTGAGCGACTTGTTGCCGCACACGCAGAAGATCGCGGACCAGATTTGCGTGGTGCGTTCGATGCATACGGAGGCGATCAATCACGATCCGGCGATTACGATGTTGCAGACGGGGAGCCAGCAACCGGGGCGGCCGAGCATGGGGGCGTGGTTGGACTATGGGTTGGGGAGCCTGAATGAGAACTTGCCGTCGTATATGGTGATGTGTTCGGTGCCCAGCAAGGGGGCGCCGGATCAGGGGCTGCTTTCGCGGCTCTGGGGGAGCGGATTTTTGCCGAGTCGGCATCAGGGGGTGCCGTTGCGCGGGGGGAATGATCCGGTGTTGTATTTGAGCGATGCTCCGGGCATTTCGCGGGAGCGGCGGCGGCTGATGTTGGATGGGTTGGCGGCGCTCAATGGGCTGGAGTTGGAGGCGAGTGGGGATCCGGAAATTGAGACGCGGATTGCGCAATATGAGATGGCGTTTCGCATGCAGGCTTCGGTGCCAGATTTGACGGATTTGAGCAAGGAGCCGGAGGAAACCTGGGAGCTGTATGGGGAGGCGGCGCGGCAGCCGGGATCGTTTGCGCGGCATTGTTTATTAGCGCGGCGCATGGCGGAGCGGGGGGTGGGATTCATCCAGCTGTATCATCGCGGCTGGGACGTCCACGGGGATCTTCCGGTGCGGCTTCCGGTGTTGTGTGGGGACGTGGACCAGGCGGCGGCGGCGCTGGTGACGGATTTGCAGCGGCGGGGCTTGCTAGAGGAGACTCTGGTGATTTTCGGGGGGGAATTTGGGCGGACGTGTTATGCGCAGGGCGGAGCCAACCGGGAAAAATATGGGCGCGACCACCACGGGCGGTGTTTTTCGATGTGGATGGCGGGCGGGGGGATCAAGCCGGGCTTGAGTTATGGGGCCACGGACGACTTTGGGTTTAACATCGTGCAGGACCCGGTGGATGTGCACGATCTGCACGCGACTTTGCTGCACCAGTTGGGGATCGACCACGAGCAACTGACCTTCCGCTTCCAGGGGCGCCAGTTCCGCCTAACAGATGTTCATGGCAAGGTGATTCCGGCGCTGCTGGCCTGAGGCGACTGGCCCCCGCGCCGCGAGGGGCGCGGGGGCCAAGGGGAGTCACAGGGGCGTGGAAGGGGATTATTTGGCTTCGGCTTCGGGTTCGGGGACGATGCGCGCGATGACGGCGCGGGCGGCGGGGAGGTATTGTTTGGCGAGGGCGTTGAGGTCGGCGAGGGAGGCGCTGGTGAAGTCTTCGATCATGGAGCGGGACCAATCGAGGCGCTGGGGTTGGCTTTGGCAGGCGCCGACGACGGTGCCGAGCCAGTAGGTGTTATTGCGGCGCTGTTCTTCGAGGGCGGTGAGGAGGGGTTTGCGGGCGCGTTCGAGTTCGTCGGCGGTGGCGCCGTCGGCGGCGAGTTTGGCGGCGAGGTCGCGGACGATGGTGCCGAGTTGGGCGGTATTTTTGGGTTCGGAGATGAGCATGGCGAAGGTTTGGCCATAGCCGGGGAAGGTGTCGCTCATCATGCTAGCGACTTGGGGGCTATAGGATTCGCCCAATTCTTCGCGGACCTTGAGGCGGAGGCGGTCGTCGAGGATTTCGGCGAGGAGGGACATGTGGCGGGAGAGGCGGATGTTGTTCATGCGGTCGGTGGTGGGCCAGTAGACGGCGACCACGGACTTGGGGATTTTGCTAGTAAAGGGGAAGGATTTTTCGGGGACATCGCTGGGGAAGGCGATCTTGCGGGCGTCGGGGAGGGAGGGGCGGGTGGATTCGCGAGGGGGGAGGGCGCCGAGGGTGGAGGCCATGGCGGCGATGACTTCGGCGGGGTCGAGGTCGCCGACGATGCCGACTTCGAGGAAGCCGCGTTCGAGGACGGGGTTGAGCCAGGTTTTGGCCTCGGCGATGGAGCGGGCGGCGAGGGTGGCTTGAGGGGGGAGGAGGAAGCGGTAGTCTTGGCCGTGGGTGAAGGCGTTGAGTTGGGTTTGCATGACGCCTTCGGCGGTGTGGCCGAGTTGTTGATACATGGAGGGGAGGCTTTCGCGGAATTGGGAGACGCCGTCTTCGCGCCAGCCGGGGGCGCTGAGTTGGGCGGCCATGAGTTGGCACTGGAGGAGGAGGTCCTTGCGGTTGGTGCGGCCGGAGAGGAGGAAGGCGTCTTCGCCGACGGCGAATTGGGTGGCGACGGTGCGGCCGGCGAGGAGGCGCTGGAGGTCGTCGGCGCTGTGTTTGGCGAGACCGGCGAGGTCGAAGACGGAGCTGGTGAAGAGGTCGAGGCCGGGTTGGTCGCGGGGGAGGGTGAGGCGGCCGGCGCCGAGGAGGGCGGAGATTTGGATGGTATCTTTTTTGAAGTCGGTGGGTTTGATATTGAGGCGGACGCCGTTGGCGAAGGTGATTTGGGTGATGTTGAGGTCGGCGACGGTTTGTTGGGCGGCGATTTTGCCGGGTGGGCCGAAGTCGGTGTAGGCGAAGGCTTGGTCGGCTTGTTGGACGGGAGGGGCGACGGGTTGGGCGGCGCTGCGGCGGAAGGCGGCGAGGATGGTTTCGGGGCCTTTTTCTAGGGTGAGGTTGCCGGAGAGGAAGAGGCGGAGTTTGTCGGTGCCCCAATCGCGGACGAAGGCTTGGTGGCATTCCTCGGCGGTGATGGCGGCGAGGTCGGTTTGGATGCGGGTGAGTTCGGAGTCGGGGTGGGTGAAGACTTCGTTGTCGGCGATGGATTTGACGAGGAGGTCGGCGAGGTCGCGGCTTTTGCGGGTGGCGGCGCCTTGGGCGGCGTTTTGGTAGGCGGTGGCGGTATTGGCTTTGGCTTCGGTGAGTTCGGCGGGGGTGAAGCCGTGGAGGACGGCGCGGCGGATTTCTTGTTCGCCGGCGGCGAGGGCCTTTTCCCAATTTTCGGGTTTGGCGTTCATTTGGAAGGTGGCGCTTTCGAGGTAGCGCATCCAGTCGTCGGCGCTGACGGCGGCGGCGAGGAAGGGGCTGTCGGGGTGTTTGGCGAGGATCTCGAGGCGGCGGTTGACGACGGCGTCGGCCAAGCCGCGGACGAGGTCTTGGCGGCGGGTGAGGGCGCGGTCGGGGCGGTTCCGCGAGGCGCGCATGGATTCGATGCTGATGGTGACGGAGCCGGCTTCTTTTTCGGTGAGGAGGCGGGCTTCGAGGCCTTGGGGTGGGGTGATGGGGCCGAGGTCGGGATCGGCGGCGGGGCGGGCGGGGGCTTTGAGGCTGGAGAATTGGGCGGTGATGACCTTGGCGGCGAGGGCGGGGTCGATGTCGCCGGCGATGACGATGGAGATGCGCTCTGGGGTATACCATTTGCGGTAGAAGTCGGCGAAGCGCTGGCGGGGGGCGGTTTTGATGACGGCTTCGTCGCCGATGGGGAGGCGGCGGGGGATGAGGGAGTCGGGGAGGGAGAATTTGAAGCCCTCAATCATCATGCGGTAGTCGACGTCATCGCGGGCGAGCTTTTCGCTGAGGATGACGCCGCGTTCTTTGTCGAGTTCCTTATCGGCGAGGAACATATTTTGGGCGACGTCGGAGAAGAAGAGGAGGCCCTTTTGAAGCATGGCTTCGGAGGGTTCGGGGAGTTCGAGTTTGTAGACGGTTTCTTTGAAGGAGGTGTGGGCGTTGGTGTCGGCGCCGAAGGCCATGCCGAGGCGCTGGAAGAATTCGACCATTTCATTGGCGGGGTAGTGAGTGGTGCCGTTGAAGGCCATGTGTTCGAGGAAGTGGGCGAGGCCTTGTTGGTCGTCGGTTTCCATGAGGGAGCCGGCTTTGATGTGGATGCGGGCGCTGACTTTTTTGGGGGGTTCGGCGTGGGGGAGCACGGTGTAGCGGACGCCGTTGGGGAGGCGGCCGAAGACGGCTTTGGGGTCGGGCTGGAGGTCGCTATTTTCCTGGGCCCAAGGGGCGGTGGGGGGGGTGGCATCCTGGGCGTGGAGGAGGGCGGAGAGGCCGGGAAGGAGGAGGAGAAGCGGGAGCAGGCGGGGGAATTTCATGGCAGATAGGTGGCCTTGGGAATACGGCAGCGGGGGCGGGGAGGAAAGCACGGAATGGAGAGGAAGGAGCGAAGCGTCGCGGTAAGGGACGATGGTGACCGGAAAAGCGGTGGCGGGCGGCGACTTCGCCTGGATTTTCGGAGAGGCGCGGGTGGGAAGCGGGGACGGAGGCGGCGGAATTCCCTTTTCGGGAGGGATTTTTGCTTCCACAGGTAGGGGGAGATGCGAGGTCCTTTCTTAATCCTTGAAGCCGCCGTGGAGCGGGGGCGCGGGGTGGGGCGGGGGCTGCGCTGGCTGGCGGGGCGAGGGTTGGCGGGGTCGGGGGCGGCAGGGGGATGGGCGCTGGGGGGGCTGGTGGCGCTGGCGCTGGGGGCGGTTTGGCAACTAGGGTTTGGCGGGATCGGGCCGCTTTCGTGGGGAGGCGTGTTGTGGCTGGGGGGAGGGGTGTGGGCCTTGGCGGTGGCGGGGGCGGCAGGCTTGCCGGCGGCGGGGTTTGCGGGGGCCTGCGTGTGGTTGGCGTGGCATGGAATAGCGTTGATGGCCCCGTGGACGGGGACGGCGATGGTGGCTTGGCCGGTGCTGTGGTTGTGGGGGGTGGGGCGGTGGCGTTTTCCTCGGGGGAGTGGGCTCTTTCGGCTGGGGCTGGCGCTGGGAGCGGGCTGGCTGGTCGCGGAGCCTTCGGGATGGAATCGGCTTTTAGGTCTGGCTCCGGAGCAGGGGTGGCTGGGGCGGTTGGCGCTGGGAGGGCTTTGGGCGGGGTTGGGAGGCTGGGGAGGCGGGCGGGCGGCGGGGTCTTTTGGGGGGCTGGCGCTGGTAGGGCTGCTGGTGATGGGCTTGGGGCTGGCGGCGTCGGCTTGGCGAGATGCGGCGGCGGCGGCGGGCTGGGCTTGGGGGGTGGTGGAGTCGTGTGGGGGTTGGGCGGCACAGGCATGGTTTTGGCTGGGCGGGGGGTTTGCGCTGGTGTTGTTGCAAGGGGCGGAGGGTTTGACGCGGCGCTTGATGGCGCGGCGCGCTCGGGGGCGGGTGTGGTGGTTGGCCTGCTGGCTGGTGGTGACGCTGCTGGAGTGGCTGGCGACCCATGGGGGGCTGACCGTTTTGGGGCCTTGGGGTGAGGGGGTGCCGCTGGCGTTGCAGTTGGCGGGGGAAGCCCACGCCTGGGTAGGGCTGGTGGTGCTGGTGTTTGGGGTGGTTTTTTTGTGGCAGGGACGGGACTTGGCGCGGCTTTTGCCTCGGCTTAATGCGCTGTGGTTGGCGGCCTTGGTGGGTTTGTGGGCGGTGGGGGAGGCCTTGCCTGGAGCGTTGGAGGGCGGCGGCGGGCCCGCGCGGGGGGCGGCGGGGGTGTTGGTGGTGGGCGGCTGGTGGATGCTGCGGCGCCTGCGCGGGGAAGCGCCGGTGGAATCGGGTCTGCTCTGGCCGTTTCGCCTGAGCGGGCTGGCGGCGGTGATGGGGATGGTGCTGGCGGAGTCGCTGCTGCCTGGGGCCGCCTGGGGCGACCGAGGCGGAGAGGCGGCGCTGCTGGGGATGCTGCATTTGGGTTTGCCGCTGGCCATGCATGGCTGGTGGACGCGGGGTCGGGCGGAGGGGAAGGGGCCGAGCCTGATGGGGCTGCTGTGGCTGAGCTTGGGGGGGATGGTGAGCGTACTGCCCTTGTTGCAGCGGCATGCGGGGGATGCGGCGCTGTTGGCGTTCTGTCCGCTGGTTTGGTTGGGGGGATTGTTGGGGCTGCGGGCTTGGCAGCCTCGCTGGGATGCGGCTGGGGGGGCTTTGGCGGGCGCGGTGATGGGCGTTGCGGCGGTGGCGGCGTGGTGCCGCCCTGGGCTGCTGCTGCCGGAGGTGCCCTTAATATCGTGGCTCAACGTGCCAGCCGGGGCGCTGAGCGAGCCGTTGGCGCGCCCGTTCTTGAATCCGGCGCATTTTATTTTGCTGCTGCTGCTGGGAAGCGCGGGGGCGTTGCTGGGAGCGCTGGTATTCAGGGCGCGGGGCGGAGCGGAAGGGCTGGGGGTCCCGCTGCTGGCCGTCGATGCTCGGGTGTTGGCCCCGGGCCCCTGAGGGGATGGGCGGCGCGGGCGGCGGGGCGGAAAGAAATTTCGTTTTCCGAAACTTTTTGTCTTGAACGATCCTTGGCCATGGTCAGTATGGGTGGAGCTATGAAAAAATTCGGCGCCTACCTCTCCCTACTCGGCATTCTTTCCCAAGCCACCGCCCTTGCCTGGGTTGGCGGTCCTTACAGCAACAACACCTTTGATGGCTTTGATGGCGGCATGTTCAGCGGCACCATCCGCGGCTCCGCCATTTCTGGCATCTTTAAATTTTCCCAGGGCAACGACGCCTATGTCAGCCCCTTCGGCGATTCCATCGTTTACCACAAGGGCATGGCCTACTACGGGGAGTGCTACGGCTTCGTCGACTTCGACAGCAAGACCGTCAGCGGCGTGACCAACGGATCGAACAGCGGTTCCAACTTGAACGACCCGAACGCCAGCCCTCAGTTCCGCAACCTCTACGGCAGCGGCTTCGGGGTGCAAAACGGCACGGGTGCTGGCATCGCCGCCACCAACAACTTTGGCGGCCTCAACTCCGATATGGCGGTGGCCAACAGCTCCTGGAACGGCAAGATCACCAAGTCCAAGCAGACGCTCCGCTTCCGCGCCAAGGGCGAAATGACCTTCTTCGGCAACGCCACGGAACTCGTGGAGTACAATCAGGTGGCCAGCCAAGGCGACTTTGAAAATCCCCGCTTCGACCTCGATACCGGCCTCAACCTGATCGGCACGGGCAATCCTGCTGGTACGGGGAGCACGGTGCGCGTCTCCGGTGCCACCAACAACTACCCGAATATCACCACCGCCAAGAAGATCAAGGTCTATGGCAGCCGCACAGCGGTGATTGGCTTTGGAGGCCCGACCGCTTACGCCGGTTAATCCCTTTTTACCGGATTTTTTCAAGCAGGGGGCGGAGAGCAATCTCCGCCCCTTTTTTGCGTCCATGGGCCGGTGAGGCAGCGGCAGTTTCGCGGGGCGAAACGAGATTCACTACCTTCCGCCTGGCTCGCTGGGCCGGGCGGGCAAGTTTCCAGGTAATTTGGCGGGGGTCTTTTCATGCAGGGGGCGGAGAGCAATCTCCGCCCCTTTTTTTGCGTCCATGTGCCGGTGGGGCAGCGGCAGTTTCGCGGGGCGAAACGAGATTCACGGCCACCCGCTTGGCTCGCTGGGCCGGGGCAAGCGCGTGGTCGGGCAAGTCGCGAGCAAATTCCCAGGGAGGGCAAGTTCCAGGCAGGGAGAACAAGTTTCCAGGTAATTTGGCGAGGGTCGCGTTGCCAGCATTATTTGCTTTGATGGGGCCCGCGTCCGCCGTGGGTTGGGATGCGGCGTTCCTTCTGAACGCGGGGATTGAGGGCCTTGGGATCCCCTGGGCGTTGGCCTGGGCTGGCTTGGGACGCCCGGTTGGGGCTGGGGTGCCGCCATTTGGCAGGGAGGAAGCCTCTGTTTTGGGGTGTAGGGGGCGTCAGGGTTTTTTGCCGTAAGCTTCTACGAGGTATTTGGTGAGGGGGGCGAGGGTTTCTTCGGGGAGGGTGGCGCCGAATTTTTCCTTCATTTTTTTGACGGTGGCGTCCC
>CALQKQ020000077.1 GCA_943331195.2 Akkermansia muciniphila
CGACGTCGGCGTCGTATTCAAACTCCCCGGAGTCGCCTGCTTAAAGTAAAACGGCCCCCCCGGCTGCAGCGCCCCTCCCGACAAGCTCGGCAGCACCAAAAAGGAGCTATCGCTCGCCGCCACATTCAAAGCGTGCACCGCCAAGGTATTGTTCCCCACCACCAAGGCCGACTTGAAGGCGGTGACGTTAATATGTTCCGGCATCAACGACGCCGCCGCCTCCCGGCTCGCCGTGGCCACCGCATTCCAGGCCAGCGGCACCGGTGCCTGGCGCGCCGCGATCGGCGTCCCATTGAGATAGGCCACAAATCCGTCGTTGTAGCTCATCCCCAAATCCAGCGCGCTCAAACCATCCAGCGCCGCTTGGCTCGCTACACTGAAATTCGATCGCACATAGCATGACGTCCGCAGATTGAGCATCGCCGATTGCAAATTAGTCGCGATCACCGCGCCGCTCCCCGCGCTGCTCCCATCCGGCAGGGTGGCTACGGCCAAGCCCCCGCCCGCAGTATCTCCCACTAGGCGAAACCCACCATTAAAAGAGCTATGGCTCCCGCTTTGCGCAAATAACTCCACCTCATCTCCTCCGTAATTCTCAAAAAACACATATTCCATCTTGTGTGCTCCCGCGCTCAGCGCCGCCACCGTCGCCACAAATGTCTGCGGTCCATGCCCGCTGTCGTCATTGATCAGCGTCTCCCCAACATCATTGAAATCCCCGTCGCCATTGATGTCGAGCCGCAGCCGCGAGCCGTCGTCCGAGTTCACCCCAAAGGTCCACGCCCCCGCGCTCGGAATCGTCACATAGCCCGTCGCCCGCAAGCCATGGGTCTCCCCCGGCAGCGCAAAGGCCACATTGCCCGACGGAAACACCCCGTCCGCGCCATCCCCCAGAAAGTTGATCACCCGGCGAATTTGCGTGTTGTTCACCAAGCTCGGCGGATTGGCCGCCCCCGCCAAGGCCGCATCCAGCTTCGCTAGGGTCCCCAAGTCGGCATTGGTCTGCACCTCCTTCACCGTCATCCCCGGCACCAGCAGGCCAAAACCCAATCCCGTGGCCCCGCTCGCCCAGGCCCCATCATTGAATCCCGCCGCCGTCCACGTCGCCGCCGCCAAGGCCCCGCTCGACGGCACCTGGTATTTGGCACTCTGCCCCGCCGCCACCAACGCGCTCGCCGAAAAAGCCGACCCATAACTCACATCGTCACGCTGCGCCGGATAGGACGGCGCAAAAACCGTCGACAGCGTCCCGTCAGGCGCGCTCAGCGCCAAATACTCTCCCCCCGCCGCCAACGAAAAGTTGGTGTGCAGCGGACCCGCCACGTTGGTCCGATTCTTCCCCGAGGCAAACACCACGCGAAACTCCCCAGGCTGCAACGTCACCGCCGGAAAAACCCACTTCTCCAGGTTCGCCGCACTGTCGCTCAGCCGCCACCCCGCCAGATCCACCGCCACCGCATCCGGATTGTAAATCTCCACCCAATCCACCCGCGCCCCGTCTTCATCGCTCAACCCCGTCTGATTCGAGGCCATGAACTCCGCAATGATCGGCGCCCCCATCACCCCCGCCCCCGGCATCATACCAAGCACCCCGCCCATCCAGGCAAAAAGACCAAAAGTTCGTGGCATCATGAGCGCAAAAGAGGCTGAAGTCGTTACCCACAGTGTCGGCCAACTGCCCCTCCCACCGCATCCCGCCCACCAGGGCGCAATCGCGCCAAAATTGCAACAAATCCGTCACTTTCTCCGCCTTCCTCACCAACGCAGGCCTTCCCGCCTCCCTTCCCGGCCATTCCACCCCAGAAAGCGCTTGCGTGAAGCGCCCCGTCCTCCCCTCCTTCCCTCATGGAAATTTACGTCCTCCAGGATGGCGCCCGGCGCGGCCCCTTCCCCCCTTTTAAACTCCGCGAACTCCTGGAGGACGAGGCCATCCGTCCCACCGACCCCGGCTGGATCGAAGGCATGGAGGACTGGGCCCCCTTGGAATCCATCGAGGCCCTCAGCTCGTGGATGCCCCGCCCGCCCCAAGAACCCCCTCCCCTGCCCGCGCCAGAGCAATGGAGCCCGCCCCGCGCCGCCAACGCCACCGACCCCGCCAACGACCCCGCCTCCGCTGAAATCCCCGCCCGCCGCAAGCGCGCCTGGCTGCGCTGGGTCGCCCGCGCCCTCGACGAGATGTTCTGGTTTGCCTTCATCTGGTCCCTCGGCCTCGCCACCGGCTGGCTCGGCCTCTGGGATTTCGTCTTCCGCCACCCCATCCTCCTGCTCGGCCCGCCCGCCCTTTGGATTCCCCTCGAAGCCTTCCTCCTCAGCCGCTGGGGCACCACCCCCGGCAAGTGGCTCCTCGGCATGAGCGTCGCCGACGACTTCGGAAATCCCCTCGCCTTCACCGCCGCCCTGAAGCGCTCCGCCCTCGTCCTCCTCACCGGCAACGGCCTCGGCCTCCCCTTCATGCTTCTCCTTCCCATGCTCCAGGCGGCCATGTCCTGGGTGCTCTATCGCCGCAGCGGCACCACCCTCTGGGACCGCGCCGCCTCCTCCCAAGTCCTCCACTCCCCCCCGCGCCCCCTCGGCCTCATCGCCACCGCCGCCACCCTCCTCCTCTGGGTCATCCTCGGCACCTGGATTTCCCTCACTTGCCCTCTCCCGCCCGACTTCCCCCCAGAGCAGCGCCAACCCATCCTCGAAATACGCCAGCAACTCCACCAAAGCTGGGACCAACTCCACGCCCCTCCCCCCTCCTCCAGAAAAGCCTCCCCAGCCGCCTAAGCGCCGCCCCCCCATACCCCAGGCCCCCGCCTTCAAGTCCCCACCCCAGAGGCTTCCTGCCCCTCCCCACGCGCCGCCTCGCGCCGCTTCCCGCGCCGCCGCTTCTCCTCCGCCAGCGGGCGAAACCGCCAATAGCAAAAGCCCGCCAGCCCCGGCTCCAACGGCGGCAACTCCACCAGGCGCACCGAATGCACCGGGCGCCCACTCCCATATTCCCTTCCCACCAAGGAATCCCTCACCGTATACACCCGCCCCGCCACCGGCACCTCCCCAAACGACTCATAGACCGCCGCAGGGAAATCATCAAATACACAGACCACCTTGTGGCCCACGATCGGGGGAATCTCAGTCATGCAAAAAAAGAATTAGGTGGAACTAGCCAACGAAAGAAACGGCCCCAGGTTCCACAACCCCGCGCCCCTCCTTTCAACATCCACATCTTACCTCAGGGGGTAGGACATTCGCAGGGGGACCCCGCAAAAAAATTGCCTCTTTTTGCCTTCTTTCGCCCTTTGCCTCCCATGCCTCCCCGCCCCTCCTCCGCCCCCCGCTCCGGCACCACCCGCCCCGCCCTCTGGCGCGTCATTGAAATCCACCAAATCCTGCGCCAAGGCCAGTTCCCCAACTGCTCCTCCCTCGCCCAAGCCATCGAGGTCACCCCCAAAACCATCCAGCGCGACCTCAATTTCATGCGCGACCAACTCGGCCTCCCCCTCGCCTACGACCCCATCCAACACGGCTTCACCTACACCCAACCCGTCCAAGATTTCCCCCTCCTCCACCTCTCCCGCCGCGACCTCGTCGCCCTCTTCCTCGCCCGCCAAGCCCTCGCCCCCCTCCGCGGCACCCGCCTCGAACCCATCCTCGCCGATAGCTTCCGCCACCTCGCCGCCGCCTGCCCCGGCGAAGTCTCCCTCCCCTGGGAAGACCTCGAATCCGCCTTCTCCGTCAAAGCCGCCGGCGCCATGACCTCCGACCTCAGCCACCTCTCCGATCTCCTCGACGCCGTGATGCATCGCCAAGTAGTTAGCTTCCTCTATCGCAAACTCGGATCCACCACCCCCGAGCGCCGCCAAGTGCACCCCCACCACCTCGGCCAAGTCGAACAAGGCTGGTATCTCCTCGCCTTCGACCCCCAGCGCCAAGCCATCCGCACCTTCGCCCTCCCGCGCATCAGCCAGCTCCGCCTCCTCAAATCCACCTTCCTCCCCCAACCCAACTTCAACGCCGCCACCTACCTCAGCGGCGGCTTCGGCGTCTGGAGCTATCCCGACCACTCCGCCCAAAACTTCGAAGTCTCCATCCACTTCCACGGCTGGGCCGCCCGCATCGTCGCCGAGCGCACCTGGCACCCCTCCCAGCGCATCCTCCCCCTCGACCCCGCCGGCCACGCCATCGAATTCCGCGCCACCCTCTTCGGCCTCGAAGAAATCACCCGCTGGGTCCTCAGCTGGGGCCGCAAGGCCCACGTCCTCGCCCCCCCAGAACTCCAAGACCGCCTCCGCGCCGAAGCCACCGCCATCCTCGCCAACCACCCCCCCAAACCCACCCCCAACCTGTCTTAAGGCCCCCCTCAACCCAGCCCACCACCAACCGCCCCCGCAAAAACAGCCCCATCCCTCCCATCCCTCCCATCCTTCCCCTCACCTCCCATCCCTCCCATCCCTCCCATCCCTCCCATCCGCCGCCCCTTTCCCCCGGTTCCCCAGGGGCTGGCTGCCCAATGCGCTCTAGCCAACCCGCGCGCCCTCCAGCGACCAAAAAGGCCAAGGCCAAGGCCATTTCAGACCTCGGCTTGGCCTTTGGCACGGAGGTAGCCGAGCGACTGGGCACGGCGCAGGGCTTGGGCGCGGCTCGTGGCTTGCAGCTTGCGGTAGATTCGCTTGATGTGGCTGTGCACCGTCCCGGGGCTGATGGCGAGCTTTTGGCCGATTTCTTTGTAGATCAGGCCCTGGGCACTGAGGCTGAGCAACTCGATCTCGCGCGCCGACAACATTTCTTCGGTGTTGGTGCTGCTTCGGCTGCGGAATTCCGCGATCAGAAAATGCGCCACAGAAGGGCTCAAGGAGGGCGTACCCAGGGCCACCGCGCGCACCGCAGCCAGCGTCTCCAGCACCGGCAATCCCTTGATCATGTAGCCGGTGGCCCCGGCTCGCAGGGCGTCAAAAAGCCATTCCCGGTCGTCATGGACCGTGTGCACTAATGAATAGATGTGCGGGTTTTGCATCGTCGCCGCCGCAATCAAATGGACCCCGGAGCGTCCAGGCAAACTCAAATCCGTCACCAGAACATCCACCGCCAGCCAGTCCGTCCCTTCCATCGCTTCTTCCGTGCTCAGGTAGGATCCCACCACAGCCATGTCCCGCTGCGACGCCAAGACCGCAGTGAGGGAGGCGAGCAGGCATTCGTCGTCTTCCACGATGACTAAGCGGGTAGTTTTGGACTCAGCAATCATTTAGCTTTTTGGGCGAGACATGGAGCAGGGGAAGGGGAATCGTAAGGCAAAGGGTCGTGCCCGCAAGTCTGCGGCGTTTGAAGGCACCTCCGAGATCTTCGACGCGCCGCTGCATGTTTTTCAGGCCCCGGCTGCCGGGGCGGGCCTGTGCCGCATCAAAGCCGCAGCCGTCGTCCTTAATGACAATGCCCAGCCGCTGCGGGCGGAAGGCGATATGCACGCTGGCCCGGCTGGCGGTGGAATGGCGCACGAGGTTATTGACGGCTTCTTTGAGGGCTCGCATCACGGAAATCATCTGCTGCACATGGTCGTCGGGCTCGCGGGGCGTCGCGCCACTTTGCTTCCAATCCAGCTCAATCCCCTGGGCCGTAGCGAGGCGTTGCGCATAGGCGTGGGCTTCGGCGAGCGCGTCGCCCCAGAGCAAACTGCCGCGTTCCATCCCGTTCATCCACAGGCGCAGCTCGCGATTCCATTCCGTAGCGAGAAATTCGATGTGCTGGAAAAGGGCCTTCTGCTGCTGCGGTTTCTCCTCCATGCTGCCGCGAAAAGCCAGCATCGCCAGATTGGCGGTGATGCCGCCAATGCCATCGTGGAGCTCGCTGGCGAGTTGCTGGCGCTGCTGCTCCGTCCGCAGGGCGAGGAGTTCGTGTTCCGCCGCCGCCAGTTGTGCCGCCGCCCACAGTTGGCCTTGGTGCAGCTGTTCGTTTTCAAAGGTCTGCCGCTGGTTGACCATCATCATCGCCCCGAAGGTCCAAAGCAGCGACCACAAGATCCACGTGATAAAACCCAGTACCTGAGCCCGCACCGGCTCCAATAGTTGGGCCGGTGCCGTGAGATAATAAAGGTCGATCGCCCGCCAAATAAAGACCCCGCAGACCGCAAGCGCGCTGTAGGCCGTAAAGGATGCCGCAAAACGCAGCGCCGGTCGCCGCTCCGTCAACAACGCGCGCGCCCCCATGGTCAAAAATAAAATGAATATTGGCGAAGTGAGAAACGGCCGCAGCCGCAGGCTCTCGTCGTGCACCACCAGCCAAACATAGCCGCCGTAGCAAGGCAGGCTGGCCAGCAGCGGCCAGTGCTGCAGCGTCCCGCACTGTTGAAAACGCCGCGCCCCCACATAAAATAAATAGGCCGAGATAAAGTTCAGACTGGTCGGCAACACTTTAGTTATAACCGCGGAATCCAAGTGAATGCGCAGCGCGATCAGAGGCATCGCTAAACCATTGGCTAAGGCCGCCGTCGCCCACACGCCCATGCCATGGGCTTGGCGGTTGTATGAGCTGACTACGTAAAGCGCGAACGATTGTAGCAAACTGATCAAACCAACCACAAAGATTAGGGTGGAAACATCGAGCACAATCGAATCATGCGCCGCCATACCAAACCCGCGCAATCGCAAAGGTCTCCCTAGGGCCATTACCCCATAATGACCCCACCGCGCCTCTTGCTTCTTTCGCGCCGCACTGCTCACATTAAAAACTACTTTTAAAAATTATTTAATTGTGGCCGCGCTCACCGCCCCTCTTCCAGAAACCAACCCACTTTGTCTAGCCCCCGCGCCCGCCGACCAGCCGCCGCCTCGCCAGTCCCTCCTCGAGGCGCGCGGCGCTCCGCACGCCATCGCCAGGGCCTTCAGGCGGACCGCGCCACCTCACCACACCAGCAAGGAAACCAATCCCATGGAAACTCCCCTACAAAACGCCCCGCCCCTTGACCTCGTCCAACTGGTTCGGCAGGGCGGGCGACTCCGCCAACTGGTCGATGGACGATGGGTCGCCGAGGAACGCCATGGATGGTGGATCTTTGTGCGATGGATCGCCATCGACCTGAAATACCCTAGCTATGTGTGGAAGCCTTCCGAGCAATACTACAAGGACTGCTTAGGAACCCAGGAAGAAGCTATAAGAGGTCTGGCGATGCGCGGATTCTCTGTGCCGAACCGCGCGACGGTGCGCCCTCGCCCTTTCCTGCCTTAGCCACCCTGGCCGGTGCACCGGTCCCCGCCCCTCCTGTCCTCGCTGTTCCCCCTTTTTCCCCCTTTCCTCCGCCTCGCCCACGCCCACGCCCGAGCCTGCGCTGTCCTCGCGGTACCCCTTACCGCTCCGTCGCCGTTCATCATGAAAACACAACTAAGACAAAACAAGCTCGGGACGTTTCTCGCCCTCGCCCTCGCCGCCGCCGCCACCGCCACCTCAGCGGAGGCGGCGATATCCATTGCGAATTACGGGTCTGGGGTTGGCGGAGCACCGTGGTTGGTGGTTGCGGGAGGGGACCCCGTTGGTACGTCGTATGAGCTCGTGAACAACACGGGGAGGGTAGTTTGACGGCTTACGCGGTTTCGACTGGAATCTTTGGCAAGAATTATTTTATGCGCGCTAGCGATTCCACGACGGTGCCCTTGCTTACAACGCTCTTCAGTAGTGTGCATAGCATGCAGGTTGGTGTGGTTGGAGATTTTTATAGTGGGGCGGAGTCGGGAGACGACAACTTCATAAGTTGGGGGTCGCCGAGCGGTATACCGAACGTGAGGCGCCTGCACGTGGGGACGGGGCGGGATTTTTATTTCATGTCAGTGGCGAGTGATGCGGGCGGGCTAAGCTTCGCCGCCGGGGTCAGCGCTCTCACGGGGGTGCCGGTGGCGGCGACGCCGGAGCCGGCGGGGTTCCTCCTGGCGGGGTGCCGGCCCTCCTCAGGGTCGGCGCGCTGCTGCGCCGCCGGGTGCGGCCTGGGCAAACCGTGCCGCGCGGCGAAGCGCTCGCCCCGCACCCCGAGCATCCCGAGGGCCCCCGCGCCCGCCGACCAGCCGCCGCCTCGCCAGTCCCTCCTAGAGGCGCGCGGCGCTCCGCACGCCATAGCCGGGGCCCTCGGGCGGACCGCGCCACCTCACCACACCAGCAAGGAAACCAATCCCATGGAAACACCCCTACAAAACGCCCCGCCCCTTGACCTCGACCAGCTTGTTCGGCAGGGCGGACGACTCCGCCAAATGGTCGATGGACGATGGCTCGCCGAGGAACGCCATGGATGGTGGATCTTTGTGCGATGGATCGCCATCGACCTGAATTGCCCTCGCTATCTGTGGAAGCCTTCCGAGCGATCCTACAAAAACTGCCTAGGAACCCGCGAAGAAGCGATCGCAGGTCTGGCGATGCGCGGATTCTCTCTGCCGAACCGCGCGACGGTGCGCCCTCGCCCTTTCCAGCCTTAGAGTATTCCTGGGTGCTGCTCGCCGAAGCTGAAGTGCTCGGACTCTTGCTCGTAAGCCAACGGGGCCACCACGCATTGCTCGTTCACCTCGAAGCGGTGCACCCCAGCCATCGCCCCCCAGAACTCCAAGACCGCCTCCGCGCCGAAGCCACCGCCATCCTCGCCAACCACCCCGCCAAACCCACCCCCAACCTGTCTTAAGGCCCCCCTCAACCCAGCCCACCACCAACCGCCCCCGCAGAAACGCCCCATCCCCTCACCTCCCATTCTTCCCATTCTTCCCATCCTTCCCATCCCTCCCATTCTTCCCATCCCTCCCATTCTTCCCATCCCTCCCATTCTTCCAGACCAGGTCCTTTGCCTTGCCCAAGCCCCCACCGCCACCCCACCAGAACTCACTCTCCAAAGGCCCACAGCTGATCTCGCGTCCGCACATACAAGCGCTTTCCCACCAGCGCCGGCGTCGCCGCAATCGGGCTGTCTAACTTCACCTGGTGACACACCTTCAGCTCCGCCCCGGCCTCGGCAATCGTCACCACCCCGCGCAAGGAGCAAAAGCAAACCCGCTGCCCGTCGCTGATCGGCGACGCAAAATAATCCCCCGCTCCCTCAGGCCCTAAGCGCGCCTTTTCAAAAACCACCCGACCGGTCGCCGCCTCCGTCGCCGTCACCATGCCCCCCTCCTGCACCACCAGCAGCTGCCCTTGCACCAGCACCGGAGAAGTCACCTTGGCGATCCCCTTCTGATGCCGCCACTGCACGTGGGAATCGCTCAAATCCCCCAGCGCCCCCGCCGGATCCCGCAGCGCCACTAAGCCATAATCCGCCCGGCGCAAATAGGCCACCGCCTCCGCCACTTCCCTCTTGTCCACGAAACCGTCGCGGTCCCGATCAAAAAAATCAAAGCCCCCATCCTTTTGCAGCGGCACGGCCTCGCTCCGGCTGAGCCGACCGTCCCCATCACCATCCGCCGCCATTAACAAAGCTTCCATTTGCGCGGGCAACGCCGCACCTCCCCCCAGGCTGCGCGACATCAAATACAGCGCGCCTTCGCCCACGACGGGGCTTGGGCACACACTCACCGCCTCCAGCCCGCCCACCGTCCAGCGGGCCGCCCCCGTGGTCAGGTCGTAACCCGTGGCCTGCAGGTTTCCTGAAACCACCAGCTCCGCCAGTTCCCCCCGCCGCCACAGCACGGGCGTGGTGTAATTGCTCACCGCCCCCGGCCGCTCCGTTCGCCACAGCACCCGCCCGTCCCCCGGATCCAGCGCCATGACATAGGATTTCCCCCCCTGCTGATCCACGCACAGCACCAACTTCCCCCCTGCCAACATCGGCGAAGTCCCGCTCCCATTCACCACCAACGGAACCTCCAGCGCCCGGCGCCAGATCTCCTTCCCCTCCATGTCCCACGCCATCAGCCCAAAACCCGGAAAATACCCGAAAACCCGCTCCCCATCACTCGCCGGCGTCGCCGCCGCCGGACTCCCCGTGGGGTGCACTTCCGCCGCCGCCTCCCCTGGCACCGCCGCCTTCCAGCGCACCTTCCCACTGGCCGCATCCAAACACATCATCTGCGCCGCCCCCCCTTCCCATCCCGTCAAAAAAAGCCGCTCCCCCACCACCACCGGCGAACCGTGCCCCGCCGCCACCGCCACCTTCCACCGCGCCCCCTCCGGCCCAAAACCTACCGGCAAGCTCCCCCCCACCGCCACCCCCTGCCCGTTCGGCCCGTGAAACTGCGGCCACCCCCCCACTTCCCCCGACCGCGCCACCCAAGGCATCAGCGCCAACGCCACCATCGCGATGTGTTTCATGCCATTTTTTTTGTTAAAGTTAGACCGACTCCGCCCGCAAGCCCGCGTCAGCCCCACCATTCTCCCCCACAACCCCGCCCACCTAAACTCCTTTCTCAAAAAATTCTCCCCTCCCCGCCTCCTCTCCCAGCCTCACAAAAGTGTCGACAGCCCCCCCCGCTGCCCTTAAAAAACCATCGCATGTTGTCTTCGGCCCCTCCCACTGACCGCGCCGCCCCGCGCCGCGCCGCCCTCCACCGCAAACACCAAGACCTCACCGGCCAGGTCCGCGAAACAACCCGCGACGCCCACGCCGAACTCCTCCAAGCCCTGCAAAACCGCCAGCCCGAACCCGCCCGCCGCCCCATGCATCGCCACATCCAAGGCTGGTATGAATGGCTGCCCACCTTGGAGGTCGCCCCATGAACCCCGCCCTCGCCCTCCTCGCCCTCCTCGCCTGCAGCGCCCTCGCCCTCCCCGCCGCAACCAAAACCCCTCCTCCTCCCGCCACCATCGGCGGCATGACCACCGCCCAAGCCCAAACCTGGTGGGCCTTTCAACCCCTCACTTCCCCCCCTAGCTCACATCCCTCCGCCGACCTGGCCGCCCTCCTCGGCCCCGCCTCCCCCGCCGCCGAACCCCGCGTCCTCCTCCGCCGCCTCACCTACGACCTCACCGGCC
>CALQKQ020000078.1 GCA_943331195.2 Akkermansia muciniphila
CGGCCGCATGAATTTCCTCCCCCCCGGCACCCTCGGCCACCCCCCCGCCAACGGCCCCGTCTGGATCCGCCCCGAACACCTCGAACTCATCCCTTCCCCTGCCCACCCCGCCGACCTCACCGGCATGGTCCTCCGCACCCACTTCTACGGCGACCGCCAAGAAGTCGTCGTCGCCTGCACCGGCCCCCACGGCAGCACCCTCGAAATCTCCGTCCTCGGCGACCCCCTCGCCTCCTTCCGCCCCGGCTCCCGCGTCCACCTCCGCGAAAAATCCCCCTCCCCCGCCTAACTGGCCCCCCGCCAGACCCCTCCCCCATGTTCCCCTCCCTCGCCCTCGCCGCCACCCTCGCCAAGGCGGCCTGGCGCGGCTGGCGCGCCAAACCCTTCCTCACCGCCCTCAACGTCCTCGGCCTCGCCATCGGCATCGCCGTCTACCTCGCCATCCAAATCGTCAACCACAGCGCCACCCGCTCCTTCCAAGCCGGCATCGACCTCGTCGCCGGTCGCAGCCACCTCGAAATCACCGGCCCCAACGGCGTCCCCGAATCCCTCTGGCTCAGCCTCCCCACCTTCCCCGGCATCCAAGCCGCCTCCCCCATCCTCGAAGCCTACGCCACCCTCCCCGACCACCCCGGCGAATACCTCCGCCTCATCGGCACCGACCCCTTCACCGCCGCCCCCTTCTTCGCAGCCGCCCAAGCCGACGCCGCCTCCGCCTGGACCAGCCGCACCGAAGACTGGCTCGCCCACCCCAGCGCCGCCGTCATCAACCAAGCTTGGGCCCAACGCCTCAACCTCGCCCCCGGCGCCACCCTCACCCTCTCCCTCAACGGCCGCTCCCTCCCCCTCCGCATCGCCGCCACCTTCCCCTCCCCCCCAGGCCGCGGCGACTCCCTCCGCACCGCCTTCCTCGACATCGGCTGGGCCCAAGAACTCTTCCAACAACCCGGCTCCCTCAGCAGCATCCAACTCATCCTCGACGACCCCACCCAACTCTCCTCCGTCGCCGCTGAGCTCCAAAAAATCCTCCCCCCCGGCCTCCAGGTCCAAGCCCCCGCCCAGCGCAATCGCCAAGTCGGCCTCATGCTCCAGGGCTTCCAACTCAACCTCACCGCCCTCAGCCTCGTCTCCCTCCTCGTCGGCGTCTTCCTCATCGCCAACACCATCGCCGCCTCCGTCGTCCGCCAGCGCCGCGAAATCGGCATCCTCCGCGCCATCGGCGCCTCCCGCTCCCACATCCGCATCCTCTTCCTCGCCGAAGCCGCCTTCTCCGCCCTCCTCGGCGGCCTCCTCGGCATCCCCCTCGCCCGCCTCATCGCCGCCGCCCTCCTCCACGGCGTCTCCCAAACCATCTCCGCCCACTACGTCCTTCTCAGCATCGACCAAACCTGGGTCTCCCCCCTCCACGTCGCCCAAGCCCTCCTCTGCGGCTTGCTCGCCGCCCTCGCCGGTGCCTGGGGCCCCGCCCGCGAGGCCTCCGCCCTCAACCCCATCGCCGTCCTCCGCCCCGGCCGCAACCTCGAGACCCTCCCCCTCCCCTGGTGGAAACCCCTCGCCCCCGCCCTCCTCCTCCTCGCCCTCGCCGCCGCCTTCTCCCGCCAAGCCCTCCACACCGGCCCCCCCTGGCTCAGCTTCGCCGCCTGCCTCGCCCTCGTCCTCGGCTTCGTCCTCCTCGCCCGCCCCGCCGCCCAGGCCGCCGCCTTCCTCGCCGAACGCGCCGCCCGCCCCTTCCCCCACCTCCTCCTCTTCCGCATGGGCGCCGCCCACCTCGCCAAAGCCCTCCACCGCGCCGCCCCCGTCATCGCCGCCCTCCTCACCTCCGTCGCCATGGTCCTCGGCGTCACCATCATGATCCACTCCTTCCGCAGCACCCTCACCCTCTGGATCGACTCCACCCTCCGCGCCGACCTCTACATCGCCCCCGCCGCCAACGAAATCCTCAAACGCAGCGCCACCCTCCCCGACGCCCTCGCCCAACGCCTCCAACACCACCCCGCCGTCCGCCACGCCGAAACCCTCCGCGAAGAACGCGTCAGCCTCGCCGACGACCCCACCCCCTACACCCTCCGCGCCATCGACCGCCTCCCCGCCATCCCCCTCCCCTTCACCTCTGGCGACCCCGCCGCCCAAGACGCCTCCTGGCGCCTCCCCGACCACCTCGCCGCCAGCGAAATCCTCGCCACTCGCCTCCACTGGCGCCCCGGCCAAACCATCGTCCTCGCCACCCCCGTCGGCCCCCTCCCCTTCACCCTCGCGGGCATCTTCTACGACTACGCCGACGACCAAGGCTGCCTCTACATCACCCGCGAAAACCACGCCCGCCACTGGCCCAACACCCAGCTCCACGCCATCGCCGCCTTCCTCCACGACCCCGCCCAAGCCTCCGCCCTCGAAGCCGAAATCCGCCGCGACTTCAACCCCTCCGGTGCCCTTTCCATCTACCAAAACCACGCCCTCCGCTCCCGCGTCTTCGACATCTTCGACCAAACCTTCGCCGTCACCCAACTCCTCCGCGTCATCGCCATCGGCGTCGCCCT
Source organism: Akkermansia muciniphila (assembly GCA_943331195.2). GTDB lineage: Bacteria > Verrucomicrobiota > Verrucomicrobiia > Verrucomicrobiales > V1-33 > CAIZWU01. The sequence continues at coordinate 2,538 of CALQKQ020000078.1, forward strand.
CCTCGGCATCACCCTCGCCCTCAGCACCCTCGTCGCCGAACGCGCCCACGACATCGCCGCCCTCCGCGCCATCGGCGCCAGCCCCTCCCAAATCGCCGCCATCCACCTCACCGAAGCCGGCCTCATCGGCCTCGTCAGCGCCTTCCTCGGCATGGCCTGCGGCCTCCTCCTCTCCATGATCCTCACCTGGGTCGTCAATAAAGCCTTCTTCGGCTGGACCGTCCGCTTCGACCTCCCCTGGTCCGAATGGGCTTGCACCCCCCTCTGGGTCACCCCCGTCGCCCTCCTCGCCGGTCTCCTCCCCGCCTACAAAGCCGCCACCACCAACCTCGCCACCGCCCTCCGCAGCGAGTAACTCCCCCACCTCCCCCGGGAACGGCCCAGCCCCCTCGCTTTCTACCAGGTAATTTCCGGCAAGCCCCGACCGCGCGCCCTTCGCCAGCAAAGCACCGGCCCAGTCGGGGGGAACTGGAGGCCCCTCGCTGGCCCGGCGCGATCGCTTGTAATGCCGCCATCGGCCCATCGGCCAAGTCATCCCGCATTTTTCCAGGTAATTTGCGGGAAGAACCGACCCACTTCCTGGCACACCGGGTCCCCTGAGCGCCGCCGCCGGGGCGGTGCGGGGGGAGCGGCCGCTCACGGCGGCCAAGCGCCATCAGCGAACGCGCGGGGCGCGAGCTGGGCGGGGTCGATGACGGCGTGCTTCACGCGCTGCCGCTTCCAGGTATAAGTGACGTGAACGCGGCCGTCGGCGGTCTGGATGATGGCTGGATAACTGAATTCGCCGGGGGCGTCCTCCAGCAGCAGGGCGGCCTGCCAGCTTTGGCCGTCGCGGGAGACGGCTAAGTTGAGGGGGGAACGGCTGGTAGCGCTGTGATTGTAAATGAGAAGGTGTCGTCCGTCGCGCAAGGTCACGGCGTCGGTGCCAGAGCTGGGGTTGGGCAAGGGAGTCGCCGTGAGGGGACCCCAGGTTTTTCCTAAATCGGGCGATCCGATCTGGAAGATCTTCCCTTGGCGGGTGCGACCTAGCGCGAGGAGATGTTCGCCACCCGTGAAGAGAATGCTCGGCTGAATGGCGCTGAAAGCTAGCCCGTCGTTGAGGGGGCCGGTGCTCGTCCAAGTCTGACCGAGGTCGCTGGTGTGCTCGAAGTGGATGCGCCACTGGCTTGGACGGGTCGGCGTTTCGCTGCTCGAGGGGCAGAGCAAGGAACCGTCCGGGAGGAGCACGGGCTTGTTCTTGATCGGTCCCAGCTGACCGCTCGGGAGGCGCAAGGGCTCGCTCCAGGTGTGCCCGGCATCGCTGCTGCTGCGGCGCAGCCCCCACCAGGTTTGCGGGGTGGGGCCGACCTTGTAAAAGAGCAACAAGGGGCCGCGAGGGACTTGGAACAGCACTGGGTTCCAGCAGGGCAAGCGGGTGCCGTCGGGCTGGATTCCGTTGGCGACTTCGCGGGGTGCCGTCCAGGTTCCGGCTTCTTGACGGGACAGGTAAATGGCGACGTCGGGCTCGCCTTCGTCGCTGCCCCCGAACCAGGCCGCAGCCAGCCCACCCGAGGTTTCGGCTAGGGTGGAGGCGTGGCAACTGGGAAAGGGGGCGCTTTGGTAGATGAATTCGGAAGAAACCAGGCCGGGAAGCGGCGCGGCCGCAGCTGGGCCGACCAGGAGGCCGAGCAGGGGGAGGAGTTTCATGGAAAAAAGCAAGACCCCAGATCGGCCGGGGATGGAAAAGGAGCAAGCGGAGCCGCGAAAATCGTGCTGGGAAAGCCTTTGACGGCACCGCGCTGCGGTTTACCCTCGCCGCCTATGCGCAAAATCCTCCTCTCCGCCGCCGGCCTTGCAATGGCCGGAGTCGCCGGTGCCCAAGACAAAGGGGCCGCCCCTGCCGATCCCCCGAGCTATGTCATCGGCACCAACATTGCCACCAACCTCAAGGGCCAAGGCGTCGAGGTGAACCTCGAAAGCCTCATCGCCGGCTTGACTGACGTCCTCAAGGGCACTGGCTCCAAGATCCCCGCCGCTCAGGCCCAGGAGATCATGAGCAAATTCCAGGCCGACATGCAAGCCAAGCAAGGCGCCAAAGCCGCCGAAAGCGGCAAGAAAAACATCGAAGATGGCAAAGCTTTCCTCGAGAAACACGGCAAAGCCGAAGGCGTGAAAACCACCACCAGCGGCTTGCAGTATTCCGTGATGAAGGAAGGCAGCGGCGCCAAGCCCAAGGCCACCGACACCGTGAAAGTCCACTACCATGGCACGTTGCTCGACGGCAAGGTCTTCGACAGCTCCGTGGACCGCAACGAGCCCGCCACGTTCCCCCTCGACGGCGTGATCAAGGGCTGGACCGAAGGCCTCCAACTGATGACGGTCGGCTCCAAGTATAAATTCGTGCTCCCTTCCGAGCTCGCCTATGGCGAACGCGGCGCGGGCGGCGACATCGGGCCCAATGCCGTCCTCACCTTTGAGGTCGAATTACTCGAAATCGTCAAAAGCGCTAAATAAGCCTTTTTGCTATAACCATTCAACGAGCCGGTGTCCCTCCAGGGGCACCGGCTTTTTCGTGGCCCCAACTCAACGTTAGAAAGCGCGACCGCGCCACAATTCTCCCGCGAGGCGAATCGCCGCAATCATGCTAGCGGGGCTGGCCCGACCCTGCCCAGCAATGTCGAAGGCCGTGCCGTGGTCGGGGCTGGTGCGGATCACCGGCAGGCCGAGAGTTAGGTTCACCGCTTGGTCGAAGTCGAGCAATTTCAGGGGGATCAAGCCCTGGTCGTGGTACATGCAGAGCACGGCATCATAGGCTCCCCGCGCCGCTTGGTAAAACAGGGTATCCGGCGGCAGGGGCCCGCTGAAGATGGCCCCCAAGCCCGCCTCCTGGAGCGCTTCCACCGCAGGGCGGATGATGGCGATTTCCTCCGCTCCGATGCGACCATTTTCCCCCGCGTGGGGGTTGAGCCCGGCCACGGCGAGGCGGGGCGCCGCTTGGCCGCGCTGCTGACAAAACGCCGCGAGAAGCTTTCCGTGCCGCACGATTTCAGCCACCGTGAGCAGCTCCGGCACCGCCCGCAGCGGCACATGAATCGTCACCAGCCCCACCGTGAGGTGCGGGCCAGTCAGGCACATTTGGTAGTTCTCGCAGTGGAAGCGAGCCGCGTAAAATTCGGTTTGCCCAGGAAAAGCGAATCCGTAAGCGGCCAGGTGATCTTTGCAAATTGGAGCCGTGACGACCGCCGCCAGCTCGCCCGTCTGCAGGCGCAGCACCGATTCCTCCAGCGACGCTAAGGCGGCGCGCGCCGTGGCCTCGTCGGGCCGCCCGGGCACCGCATGGGGGCATTCTCCGATGATGTGGTAGTCAAAATCGGGATCGAGCAGCCCGCTTGCTAGGGCGGCGCGGGTCACTTCGGGCCCAATCCCCGCAGCGTCCCCCAGGGTGATGCCGATGCGGGGACGGCTCACGGAGCGGCGGGGGTGGAGATCCGGATGGTCGCTTTGCGCTTCAGTTGGGTGATCCACTCTTCATAGCCCTTTTTGCGTTTTTCCATGAGGACGCGCTTTTCTAGCTCCGCTTCCACTTCCTCGGGCGGCTTGGCTTTCCCGGGGTTTTTGGCTTCGACATAAAAAACATAGAAGCTGTCATCAAACTCAATCACATCGCTCACTTTTTTGAGGGGGAGACTGAAAACCAAGGCCGCCATGCGCCGCGTGAGGTCTTTTTTGGTGATGAAGCCCCAGTCGCCCCCGTTGCCGGATTTGCTGTCCTGCGAGTGGGCCCGCGCCAGGGCGGCGAAGTCGTCGCCGCGGAGCAATTTGCTGCGGATCTCCTTAGCGAGCGCCTGCTGGGACTTGGTCGTGCTGCCGATTTCCTCGCTCAGCTTAGGAATGGTGATCGACCACAGCTTGATTTGATCGCCTTCGCGGAAATCTTCCCCATGCGCCGCCAGATAGGCCTTTTTTTCGTCGGAAGTGACGAAGCCGACGTCCTTGACGTTTTGGCCGCGCATCATTTGGACGATGATATTGGTGCGCTGTTTTTCGTAAAATTTCTTGTAACTGAGCCCGCTGGCGGTCAGTTCCCTGACGAATTTGGCCCGGTCGCCCTTGAAGGTTTCTTTGATGTAATTGGTTTTGATGTGCTCGTCGGCATAGGCGTTGACTTTGTCGCGGAAGTTGGCCTCGAAGGGCTCGAATTCTTTGAGAATGAGCTCCTGCTCAATCAGGGTATCGAGGGTTTTTTGGCGGAGATCGCTCAGTTCGCGGTCGAGTTCCGCCTTGTCCCCAATGCTGCCGCGCAGCTGCATTTCTTGAATTTTATTCAGTTCTTCGACTTCGGAGCGCAGGATGGGGCGGCCGTTGACCACCGCAGCGATGCCATTGGTCTGCTGCGCGGGGGCCGCCAAGGCCAAGACCAAGGCCAGCAGCGCGGTGGAGACACGGAAGAGGAGGGGCGTTTTCATGGGGCGCGGGGCGGCGGGGAGCAGCGAAGGACTGCCAGGGAAGCGCTCTCGTCGCCGAAAGCAGGGGAACTTTCCACCGATTAGAATAAAATTGACTCCCGCCCCTCCCTCGCCCTCCTCCCCCGAGGCCCCTCCCCAGTCCCTGCCTCCACCCCGCGCCCGACCCCACAGCCCTAGCACCATGAAAAGCCTTTTCCTCCTCGCGCTCCTCCTCAGCCCCGCCGCCCTGCCCGCCGCGCCTCCCCTCAATGTACTCGTCCTCTTGGCCGACGATTGGCGCCACGACACCCTCAGCTCCGCGGGAAATCCCATCGTCCAAACCCCTCAGCTCGACCAGTTAGGCCGCGACGGTGTCCGCTTCACCCACGCCTGCGTGACCACTTCCATCTGCGGCGTGAGCCGCGCCAGCCTCTTCACCGGGCAATGGATGTCGCGCCACGGCAACCCCGCCTTCGCCGCCTTCAAAACGCCCTGGGAGCAAACCTACCCCGGCCTGCTCCGCGCCCGCGGCTACCACGTCGGCCACGTCGGCAAATGGCATAATGGCCCCTTCCCCGCCGACAAATTCGACTTCGGCCGCGCCTACGCCGGCACCCATTGGATCAAGCAGCCCGACGGCAGCAAAACCCACGTCACCCGCAAAAACCAAGACGACGCCCTCGCATTTCTCCGCCAGCGCCCCGCCGATCGCCCCTTTTGCCTCACCCTCGCCTTCTTTGCCACCCACGCCGAAGACGGCAACCCCCTCCAATATCTCCCCCAGCCCGAAAGCCTCGCCCGCTATCAAGACGTCACGATTCCTCTCCCCCCCACCGCCTCCGCCGAAGCCTTCCGCCTCCTCCCCCCCTTCTTCGCCAACGAAAAAAACGAGGGCCGCGTCCGCTGGCATTGGCGCTTCGATACTCCTGACAAATACCAGTCGATGATGAAAAATTACTACCGCCTCGCCAGCGAAGTCGACGACACCTGCGGCCGCCTCCTCGCCGAACTCGACCGCCAAGGCCTCCGCGACTCCACCCTCGTCATCTTCACCGGCGATAACGGCTATTTTCACGGCGAACACGGCCTCGCCGACAAATGGTATCCTCACGAAGAAAGCATCCGCGTTCCCCTCATCCTGCGCGATCCCCGCCTCGCTCCCTCCCAGCGCGGTCGCACCCGCGACGAATTCGTCCTCAACGTCGACCTCGCCCCCACGCTCCTCGCCGCCACCGGCACCCCCGCCCCCGCCACCATGCAAGGCCGCGATTGCGCCCCGCTCTACCTCGAAGCCACCCCGCCCGCGTGGCGGCAGGATTTTTTCTACGAACACGCCCAGCTCACCAGCCGCGACTTCATCCCCGCGTCCCAAGCCCTCGTCACCCGCGATTGGAAATACTTCAACTGGCCGGACTTCCAACAAGAGCAGCTCTTCGACCTCAAAAGCGACCCTGGGGAGCTGCGCGATCTCGTGGCCGACCCCGCCCAAGCCGCCCGCCTCGCCGCGATGCGGCAGCGCTTCGCCGCCCTCAAAGCCGCCGCCCTCTAAATCAAAGACCTCCCCCCCTGGGAACCCCGAGCCCCAGCTTGGCGCAGCTCCAAAGCGCCAGCGGCGCGGCCTACGTCAGCCCAGGGCAACGCCCTGGGTTTCCCCAGTCAAAAAGCCAACCAAGCGCTGAAGGGGCGACCTAATCATTGGACCGCCCCTTTGGGGCTCGGGCACGCCGCAAATTACCTGGAAACTTGCGGCGGGAAACTTGCCCCGGACTTCCCGTTTGCATCGGCTCCCCGCCGCCTACCATGACGCCATGATCACCTTCTTGCGCGGCCGCCTCACCGAAAGCCTGCCCGACCGCCTCACCGTGGACGTGCAGGGCGTGGGCTACGAAGTCTACGTGCCCCTGAGCACTTACGACCGCCTGCCCGCCGAGGGGCAAGAGGTAAAAATCCTGACTCATTTGTTGGTGCGCGAGGACGCCCACATGCTCTACGGCTTCGCCACCGACGAAGAGCGCGACCTCTTCCGCCTCCTCCTCAACCGCGTCACGGGGGTGGGCCCCAAGATGGCGCTGGCGATCCTCGCGGGCATGGCGGTGCGCGATTTTAAGCGCCACGTGGTGCAAGGCGATGTCACCGCCCTCTCCAAAATCAGCGGGGTCGGCAAAAAAACCGCCGAGCGCATCATTTTCGAGCTGAAAGACAAGGTCGGGGTCACCGATGCCTGGAAGGACTCCGGCGAAGGACCTGGGACCAAGGCGGCGCAATCCCCCGAGCAGGCCGCGCTCAATGACGCCGTGCTGGCCTTGATCAACCTGGGCTACAAGCAGGTCGAAGCGCAAAAGGCGGTCAAGAAACTCCTCGAAGAAGGTTCCAGTCCGGAGCCCAGCACCCTGTTGCGCGGGGCCCTCCGCCTTCTCAGCCAATCCTGAGCCCCGCCCCCATGCCCCTCACCTCGCAGGACGTCCTCCAGGCCATGCCCCCCGGCGGCCTCTTTGCTGGGAAGCGCTGGCTCAGCTCGCCCGAGCCCTTTCCGCTCCCCCCGCCCCTCGTCGCCGAACTGGAAAAGCTCGGACACCGCCTCCAGGTCTTCCTCAAAACCGCCAACGACCTCTATTACCGCAGCCGCCAAGGCCGCGTCCCCCCCTGGATCGCCGCTTATCTCGACGCCGGCAAACCCCCGGAATTGCTCGAAGCCGCCCGCGCCCCCGCCCTGCGCCACGCCCTCCCTAGCGTCATCCGCCCCGACCTCATCCTCACCGAAACCGGCTTCGCCCTGACCGAAATCGACAGCGTCCCCGGCGGCATCGGCCTCACCGGCTGGCTCAGCCAAACCTACGCCCACCTCCACCCCGACAAGCCCCCCCTCGGCGGTGCTCAGGGCATGGTCGAGGGCTTCCGCAGCCTCTTCCCCCAAGGCGCCGATATCGTCATCTCCGAAGAATCCGGCGACTACCGCCCCGAAATGGACTGGCTCGCCGCCCAAGCCGGCCCGGCCTTTGCCCTCCACCAAGCCGAAACCTACCAGCCCCGCGACCGCGACATCTACCGCTTCTTCGAACTCTTCGACCTCCCCCACATTCCCGGCTGGCGCGCCATGCAAGCCGCCGCCGCCGCCGGACGCCTCAACCTTTCCGCCCCCATGAAGCCCTGGCTGGAGGAAAAACTCTGGCTCGCCCTCTTCCACAGCCGACCCCTCCGCGAGCTGTGGCGCCGCGAATTGCGCGAAAACCAGCGCGACGCCCTCGCCCGCCTCATCCCCCGCGGCTGGGTCGTTGATCCCTCCCCCCTCCCGCCCCACGCCGTCCTCCCCGGCCTCGAAGTCAACGCCTGGGATGAATTGGCCCACTTTTCTCAAAAAGAACGCCACCTCGTCCTCAAGCGCAGTGGCTTCCACGAAGACGCCTGGGGCAGCCGCAGCGTCGTCATCGGACACGACGTCCCCCAACCCCAGTGGGCCGCCGCCCTCCGCCTCGCCCAAGACAGCTTCCCCGACTCCCCCTGGGTCCTCCAAGAATTCCACGCCGCCAAAGTCGTCGAGCACCCCTACTTCGACCGCGACAGCGGCGCCCTCCGCATCATGCAAGGCCGCGTCCGCCTCTGCCCCTACTACTTCGTGCCCCATCCCGACAGCCCCCCGCCCGACGGAAATCCACCGGCAGGAAATGCACCCAGCAGCCGCTCGCCCGGCAGCAGCCCCATCCGCCTCGGCGGCGTCCTCGCCACCATCGTCCCCGCCGACAAAAAAATCCTCCACGGCATGAGCGATTCCATCCTCGTCCCCGCCTGCGCCGCCCCGTAGGGCCGCGCGGCGAGCCCCAAGCTCGGCCTGCTTCGCACGCCCGCCAAGCCGAGGCTTGGCATTCCCAGGAGCCCAGTCGCGGCAAGATTTGCCAGGTAATTTGCGCAATCTGCCTGGCCATTTGCCACGGGCCATGCCCA
>CALQKQ020000079.1 GCA_943331195.2 Akkermansia muciniphila
CCCAGCGCGGGTGCCGCCCACGCCCTTGGCCCAGGCCAACGCAGTCTTTTTGGCCTTCTTGCTCGGGTTTTGATAAACCGCAATCAGGGCGGGGACGCCTTTGCCTTCGGTGAACTGGCGGCGCACGATGTGGCCTGGGCCCTTAGGGGCGACGAGGATGACATCGACATCGGCGGGAGGCACGATGGTTTTGTAGTGGATGGCGAAGCCGTGACTAAAGAGGAGGGTCTTGCCCTTTGTTAGGTGGGGGGCGATATCCTTATTGTAAACCGAGGGAATCTTGGTGTCCGGGACCGCCACGAAGATGACGTCGGCCTGCTGCACCGCCGTGGCAGTGTCGACGACTTCGAAGCCGAGGTCCTTGGCGACGGCGATGGATTTGCTTTCGGGATAGAGGCCGATGATGACGTGGGCCCCGCTTTCCTTGAGGTTGAGAGCGTGGGCGTGGCCCTGGGAGCCGAAACCGATCACGGCCAGGGTCTTTCCATTGAAGAGGGCGAGGTCGGCGTCTTTGTCCGTGTAAACTTTAGCGGCCATGAATAGTGTGTTAGTTAGTTATGTTTGATGGATGGAGAGAAGGGGAGAGGGAGGCGTCGCGGGGCCTGGGTGAGCTGGGCGGCGAAAGTCCTGCTAGTCGGAAATTTCTTCCGGGGCGTGGTTGAGGCGGGGCAGGGCGATGCGCCCAGTGCGCGTGAGGTCGATGATGCCAAAGGCGTCCATGAGGGACGTGAACTTCTCGATTTTGCTGGTGTTGCCCGTGATTTCAATGGTGAGGACGGCGCGGCCGACGTCGATGATTTTGGCGCGGAAGAGTTGGCAGATTTCGATGACCTCGGCGCGGCTCTGGCGGTCGACTTGCACCTGGAGCAGGACCAGTTCGCGGTCAACGTAGTCGCCCTCGCGGAAGTCGATCACCTGAATCACGTCGATGAGCTTGTCGAGCTGCTTGATGATTTGGTTGAGCACGTTTTCCTTCTCCTTCACGACGATGGTCATGCGGGAGATTTGGGGGTCGTGGCTGGGGCCGACGTTGAGGCTGCGGATGTTGTAGCCTCGGCCGCTGAACATGCCGGCGACGCGGGCGAGCACGCCAAATTTGTTTTCGACGAGGACGGAAATGGTGTGGAAAGTCATGGAAGGCTGAACCCCGGTGAGCCGGGAAAATGAGCGAGGAGAGTCCTCCGCTCTTTGCCGATGGTCAATGCGGATTTTCACCAGCCCCCGCCTGGAAAAGGCGCCCAAGGGGACGGGGGACCGCAGCGGGGCCTTGGCAGGACGGCGCCGAAAGAGACCGAGGAAAAAGGGATTGCCAAGAAAAGGGCAGGGCGGCCGAAGCGGCTAAGGGAGCTGCCGCGAGGGCGGAAGCAGAAAAGCGCAAAAACCATTTGCGAACCGAAAAAGGCAAACTATAATCGCCCCTCCTTCCTCGGCCCTGCAAACTTCACAGTGAGCGTCCGCATAGGATTTATCGGAACGCAGTGCCGGAAAAGTTGCTGCGAATAGTTGATCGGACGCTTTGTCGTCCGGGTTTGGCTGTCCCGGTGGATCCTCTGGTGAGAAGGAATACCACACTTTCAGCCGCCATGCCCACCATCAACCAGCTTGTCACCAACGGACGCCGCGCCAAAGCGGAAAAGTCCAAGTCGCCCGCTCTGGCCGATTGTCCCCAGCGCCGTGGGGTCTGTCTCCAAGTGATGACCCGCACTCCGAAGAAGCCGAACTCGGCTCTCCGCAAAGTCGCCAAGGTTCGCCTCACCAATGGCTTTGAAGTCATCGCCTACATCGGCGGCGAAGGCCACAACCTCCAAGAGCACTCCATCGTGCTGGTTCGAGGAGGTCGAGTTAAGGATTTGCCTGGGGTTCGCTACCACATCGTCCGCGGGTCGCTCGACTGTCTCGGGGTCGACAAGCGCCGCAAGGGCCGCTCCAAATACGGCGCGAAGCGTCCAAAACCAGGCCAACCCGCCGCTCCTGTCAAGAAGGGCGGCAATCGCTAAGCGCGGCCCATTTCCAATTCATTTCCAATCTTTAACGACTCCTTCCTATGGCTCGCAGAAAGCGCGTTTACAAAAAGCCCGAACTTCGGGATTCCCGCTACGACAGTTCCGTGGTCGCCAAGTTGGTGAACCGGCTCATGTATGATGGTTCCCGCTCCACCGCAGAACGCATCGTCTATGCGGCGATCGATAAGGTGAACGACGGGGCCTTGACGGTGGATCCGTTGGAAATCCTGAACCGCGCGGTGGAGAACGCCAAGCCTCGCTTGGAAGTGAAAAGCCGCCGCGTCGGTGGTGCCACCTACCAAGTTCCCTTGGAAGTCGCCCCGGATCGCTCGGAATCTCTCGCGATGCGCTGGTTGATCAACTTTGCCCGCAAACGCAAAGGGGTCCCGATGCACTTGGCCTTAGCCAACGAAATCCGCGACGCCAGCACCAATCAAGGCAACGCCGTGCGGAAGCGCGACGACGTCCACAAGATGGCTCAGGCCAACCGCGCCTTTGCCCACTTCCGCTGGTAGGCTCCTAGCTGCCAGTCCTCCGTTTTCTCCCCCTCTTTTTCCTTTCCCTTCCATGGCTGACCCACGCAACAGTCCCAACCGCCAGTATCCTCTGGAGCGCACCCGCAATATTGGTATTTCGGCGCACATCGATGCCGGCAAAACCACCCTGACGGAGCGCATCCTGTTCTATACGGGGATGATCCACCGCATCGGTGAAGTGCACGACGGCGCGGCCACCACCGACTGGATGGAGCAAGAAAAAGAGCGCGGTATCACCATCACTTCGGCCGCTGTCACCACTAAGTGGAAGCAGCTGGCCAACGAAGGTGTCTTCAAGATGTTTGAAGGCGAAGAGATGCGGGTGAATATCATTGACACTCCCGGCCACGTTGACTTCACCGCCGAGGTGGAGCGCTCCCTGCGGGTGTTGGATGGTGTGATTTTGGTCTATTGCGGCGTCGCTGGGGTGCAGCCCCAATCGGAAACGGTCTGGCGCCAAGCGACGAAGTATAACGTCCCCCGGATGGCTTTCGTCAATAAGATGGACCGCACGGGTGCCGACTTCGACAAGGTGGTCAGCGACATCCGCAGTAAATTGGGTGCCAACGCCCATCCGATTTTGATCCCGATCGGTGCCGAAGACCAGCTCAAAGGCGTCATCGACGTCATCGGCAAGCAGGCCATCATGTATTCGGACAACGACAAGTTGGGTTCCACTTACGAATACACCCCGCTCACCGAAGAGCAGAGAATGATCGCGGACGCTGCCTATGACGACCTAACCGCCGCCCTCTGCGACGTCGATGAACAGTTGGGCATGATGTTCCTCGAAGAGCAGGACATCACGGTCAAAGACGTCAAGAGCGCCATGCGCCGCGCCGTCATCGCCAACCAAATCGTTCCGGTAGCGGGTGGTTCCGCCTTTAAGAACAAAGGCGTCCAAGCCCTCCTCGATGCGGTGGTCGATTACCTGCCTAACCCGCTGGACATTCAGCCCCAGGTGGGTTCGGATCCCGATGATTACGATAAGAAGATCGAAGTTTCCCCCGACGACAACGGCAAGTTTGTTAGCCTCGGCTTCAAGCTTTGGTCCGACAAGTTCGTCGGTAAATTGGTCTTCTTCCGAGTGTACCGCGGCAAAGTTTCCAAGGGCGACACCATATACAATCCCCGCACTCGCAAAAGGGAGCGCGTTGGCCGCCTGATTCAGATTCAGGCCAACCAACACACCGACATCGACACATGTTACTCGGGTGATATTGCGGCGATCGTGGGTCTGAAAGAGTTGCGCACCGGCGACACCCTTTGCAATGAGGACGCCGAAATGCTTCTCGAGCCTCCGACCTTCCCAGATCCCGTCATCTCGATGTCGATCGAGCCGAAGACCAAGGCCGACCAAGAAAAGATGGCCAACGCTTTGCAGCGCCTCTCGGATGAAGACCCGACTTTTGTGGTGCGCACTGACGAAGAAACTGGTCAGACCATCATCGCCGGCATGGGCGAACTCCACTTGGAAATCATCCGGGACCGCATGCTCCGCGAATTCAAGGTGGAAGCCGAATCAGGCAAGCCGCAGATCGCTTATCGGGAATGCACCACGGTGGCGGCCGACGGCGAAGGCAAGCTTGTCAAGCAATCGGGTGGCCGCGGCCAATACGGCCACGTGGTAATCAAGATGTATCCTTCCGAGCGCGGTAAGGGCATCACCACCGAAAACAAAATCGTCGGCGGAACCATCCCCAAGGAGTACATCAAACCTTCCATGGATGGCATCGTCGAGGCCACGCTCAACGGCATCATTGCCGGCTACCCCGTGGTGGATCTGCACATCGAATTGATCGATGGCTCCTTCCACGAAGTCGACTCCAACGAAAATGCCTTCAAGATGGCGGCCATTTTCGCCATGAAGGACGCCTTCAAGAAGGCCAAGTGCCAGTTGCTGGAGCCGATCATGGGTGTCGAAGCCACCACGCCTGACGAATACCAAGGCGACATCATGGGTGACTTGAGCCGCCGCCGTGGGCGCATCAACAGCATGGAAAGCCGTCAAAACGCTTCCATCGTCAAAGCGGAAGTTCCCCTCTCCGAAATGTTTGGCTACTCCACCGCGATTCGCACCCTCTCCTCAGGCCGCGCTTCCTACAGCATGCAGCCCAGCCACTTTGAGCCAGTGCCGAACAACATCGTCGAACAAGTCGTGGAGGCCCGCGGGGGTTCCAATCGCCGGGGCGGCCAGTAATCCAAGTTCTTTATCTTCACTCTCATGCAAAACCAGCGCATCCGCATCCGCCTTCGGGCCTATGATTTCCGCACCCTTGACCGCAGCGTCACGGAAATCGTCGACACCGCCAAACGCACCGGCGCCCGCGTCGCCGGCCCCGTGCCACTTCCTACCCGGATCGAAAAGTTCTCCGTGAACCGCTCGGTTCACGTCGACAAAAAATCGGCCGAACAATTCGAAATCCGCACCCACAAGCGTCTCCTGGACATCGTGGATCCTACCGCCCGCACCGTGGATGAGCTGAAGAAGCTCAATCTCCCCGCCGGTGTCGACATCTCCATCAAGATTTAAACCCGACACGCCCCGCGCTGTCACCACTGAGCACCATCATTATGAGCCTCGGACTTTTAGGCAAAAAACTGGGTATGACCCACATTTACGACGACAAGGGCAAGGCTGTGGCCGTGACCGTGGTCGACGTCAGCGAAAACGAAGTGACCCAAGTCAAGAACCAAGCGAGCGACGGCTATTCTGCCGTGCAAGTTGGCTGTTCTGACAAACGGGAAAGCCGTTCGAACAAGCCAGAAATTGGCCACTTCAAGAAGGCTGGAGTCGCTCCCAAGTATCACGCTCGTGAATTCCGCGTCGCCGAGGGCACTGCCCCGGCCCTCGGCACGAAGCTGGGAACGGAGCACTTCGCCACCGGCCAATTTGTCGACGTGATCGGCATCACCAAGGGCAAGGGCTTCGCTGGTGTCGTTAAGCGCTACCACTTCGGTGGCCTCCGCATGACCCACGGTTCCATGATGCACCGCCGCACCGGCGCCATCGGTTGCCGCCTCACTCCCGGCCGCGTCTGGAAAAACCAGAAAATGCCCGGCCACATGGGCTCGGACCGCCGCACCACCCAAAATCTGGTCGTGGTGGGCAGTCGCCCAGAGGACAACATCATTTTCATCAGCGGAAGCATCCCCGGGGCTAAAAACAGCCTGGTGGTGATCCGCCCCGCGAAAAAGCGCCCCGCTCCTGCGGCTCAGTAAACCGTTTGACTACCCGAAAGGATTAACTTTATGGCATCTTCAGTGCTCACTCTCGAATCCGCCAAGGCCGCTCATATCAGCGTGGTCGAAAACGGACGCTACACCCAAACTGTCCACGATGTAGTGGTCGCCATGCGGGCCAATCGCCGCAGCGGCACCGCCTGCACCAAGACGCGCGGCGAAGTTCGCGGCAGCAATAAAAAGCTTTATCGCCAAAAAGGCACCGGGAACGCCCGTGCTGGTGAGCGCCGCTCTCCCACCCGCGTCGGTGGCGGCGTGGCCCACGGACCAAAGCCCCGTGATTACTCCAAGAAGGTTTCGAAGAAGACCAAGCGCATCGCCTTCCGCAAGGCTCTCTCTGAGCGGATTAAGATGGCCGACGTTCTCATGATTCCGGGCTTTTCGGTCCCCGATGGCAAAACCCGCAGCTTCGTGGCGGCCGTCGCGACGATCGTTACTTCCCCCAAGATCCTCATCATTGCCTCCGCTTTCGATGAAGCGACCTACCTCGCCGGACGCAACTTCTCCGGCTGCCTCCTGATGACCGCCAACGAGGTCAACACCGAGCACCTCCTCAACTACCGTAAAATCATCGTCACCGCCGACGCCCTCGAAACTCTCTCCCGGAGGACCGCATAATGAAAGACGTCTATCAAGTCATCAAAAACATTCGCCTCACCGAAAAAGCCACGCTCCTCGGCGAACTCAACAATGAGTACGTCTTCGAAGTGGACCCCAAAGCGAACAAGCTCGATATCAAAATGGCGGTCGGCACCATCTTCGGCAAAAAAGTCACCGCTGTTCGCACCTGCAACTACGCTGGCAAGCGCCGTCGCCGCGGGGCTGCCGTTGGCCGCACCAATCACTGGAAAAAAGCCGTCGTCCGGCTCGCCGCAGGCGAGACCATCGAGCTGGTTTAATTTCTCCTCACTTACTCCCTTCCTGCCAACCTGATCTACCATCATGGCACTCAAGACCTTCCGCCCCTACACCCCCACCAATCGCTACAAAGAGTGGCCCGACCTCTCTGGTCTTTCTAAAAAGAAGCCCGAGAAGTCCCTCCTCGATGTCAAAAAGCGCAGCGGTGGCCGCAATAATCAAGGCATTATCACCTGTCGCCACATTGGCGGTGGTCATAAGCGCAAGTACCGCATCATCGACTTCAAGCGGCAGAAGCGCGATATCGTGGCCAATGTGGAAGCGATCGAATACGATCCCGGCCGCAGCGCTCGCATTGCCCTCCTGAAATACAGCGACGGCGTTAAGGCCTATATTTTGGCTCCCAACGGTTTAGTGGCCGGCATGTCGGTCACCGCTGGGCCCACGGTTCCACCAGAAGTGGGCAACGCTTTGCCGCTGCGCTCCATTCCCCTCGGTTCCGCCGTGCACAACGTCGAACTCAAGCCTGGTCAGGGCGGTCGGGTGGCTCGCGCCGCCGGTCAATCGGTCATCCTCAACAACCGCGAGGGTGATTACGCTCTCATGAAGATGCCGTCCGGTGAAATCCGCAAGATCCATCAAGAGTGCTACGCCACCCTGGGCACCGTCGGAAACAGCGAACACATGAATGTGGTTTCTGCTAAGGCCGGCCGCACCCGCTGGATGGGGGTCCGCCCCACCGTCCGCGGCATGACCATGAACCCCGTCGACCACCCCAATGGCGGTGGTGAAGGTCGCTCCAAGTCGGGCGGTGGTCGCCAACACCTTCTCAGCCCCTGGGGTCACGCCAAGGGTGAGAAGACTCGCAAGAAACATCACAAGACGGACCGCTTCATCGTGCAGCGCCGCAACGCCAAAAAGGGCAAGTAAGCCACGCTCCACCCAACCCTCATAACCGTCTAATATCATGGGCAGATCCCTCAAAAAAGGTCCCTTCATCAACCAGAAGCTTCTGGTGAAGATCGACAAGATGAACGACAGCGGCGCGAAGCGCCCGATCAAGACGTGGGCTCGCGCCTCGACCGTCTCTCCCGACTTTGTCGGCCACACCTTCCTGGTGCACAATGGCAAGGACTTCATCAGCGTTTTCGTCACCGAAAACATGGTGGGTCACCGCCTCGGCGAATTTTCGCCTACCCGCACCTTCAAGGGCCACGGTGCCACCACTGCTAAGGTCAGCAAGTAATCGGATTTTTGTCCATGTCGCCTGTTTCCTCCCTTCTGCTCACCTTCAGCGCGCTCGCCTGTTTGGCGCTGCCGTTGCAGGCCAGGGCCGAGTCAGCGGAGGCAGGGGTGGCGCAAAGTCTCGCCGCTGCCAACCAGGAGGTAACTGCTCTCCGCCAGGCCAACGCTCAGTTGAAGATTCAGGTGGAAGCTCTGGGCTTGGCTGGGCTTAAACCGGAAATGCGCCCTCTGCAGGAGAGGCTCATCGATGCTCTATCGGACTACCGCCTCGCGGAGCAGCGAGTGAAGCAGCTCACCGAAAAGGTGGTGGGATTGTCGGAGGCGGCCTTGGCTTTGCTCTCAAGCAAGGACGACGGACCTGCTCGGGACCGTCTCCAACAAGAGTTAGCTTCGGCCAACTCCCTGCTGGCGGAGACCCGCAGCGCTGCATCTTCGGGCCCTGTGCCTCTGGATGCCTCTAAGATCATTTCAATCAAAGATGATCTTGGACTTGCAGTTATCAACACCGGCTCCGAAAGTGGCCTCCGCCTTGGAACTCCGATGCGCATCGTTCGCGGGGAGCAAACTCTCGCCACTGGTCTGGTGGTCGATGTGCGGGGTCGGATTTCCGGAGTGTTGCTCACTTCCTCAGATGCCCCCGCCAACCTCAAAGTCGGCGATCAGGCCAAACTCGAAACCATTTCATCTTTAAAGTAATTACCCGTCATGGAAGTCAAAGCCATCTCCAAATATGTCCGCATCTCGCCGCTTAAGGCGCGCGATGTGGCTCGCGAAATCCAAGGTTTGCCCGTGGGCGAAGCCCTCAGTCTATTAACCTTCACGCCTAAAAAGGCAGCGGTTTTGTTCACCAAGACCCTTAAGTCTGCAGTGGCGAATGCCGAACACAACTTCGACCTCAATCCCGACGCCCTCATCGTCAAGTCTGCCGTCGCCAATCTGGGTCCGGTGCACAAGCGCATGATGCCCTTGGCCAAGGGATCCTCCGCTGCCATCCGCAAGCCAATGTCCCATTTGATGGTCATTGTCTCGGACGACAAACCCGAACCCAAGGTCAAGGGTCGGAAACACATCTCCAAAACCGTCACTGCGGCCGAGTAGGTCCAGCTCAATCCTTCACTGCTAAGCTCCTATGGGACAGAAAATCAATCCGATCGGCTTCCGTCTCGCCGTCAATAAAGACTGGCGCTCTAAATGGTACGCTCCGAAAGCCGACTTTGCCGGCTTCTTGCATAGCGACATGAAGATCCGCAATTACCTCAAGGGCAAGCTCCAGTTTGCGGCGCTTTCCCGCATTGTGATTGAGCGCGCCTGGAACAGCGTCCGCGTCACCCTCTTCACGGCTCGTCCGGGTTTGGTGATTGGCCGCAAGGGTTCTGAAATCGAACTCATGAACGCCGCTATCAGCGAGATGTGCGGCGGCAAGCAGGTCAAAATTGACATTTTCGAAATCAAACAGCCGGAGATCGAGGCCCAGCTGATCGCGGAAAATGTGGCCACCCAGTTGGAGCGCCGGATTTCTTTCCGCCGGGCCATGAAACGTGCTGTGCAGACCGCGATGGACTTCGGTGCCCTCGGGATCCGCATTCGCGCCGCCGGTCGCTTGGGCGGTGCTGACATCGCCCGCGCTGAGTGGTATAAGGAAGGCAAAGTGCCTCTGCAAACCCTGCGCGTTCCCATCGATTATGGTTTTGCCGAGGCCCGCACTGTTTACGGGATCATCGGAGTCAAATGCTGGATCAACCGCCGCGTGCTTGCTGAGGGAGAAGCTCCGCCTCCTCCTCCACCGAATGCGCGCCGCGAGCGGCCTCGTGGCGACCGCCCAGGCGGCGGCGGCCCTGGCGGCCGTGGCCGTGGGGGTCCTGGCGGCGGCCCTGGGGGTCCTCGCGGTGGCGGCGATCGCGGTGGTCCTCGCCAAGGGTTCGGTGCTCCCGCTCCAGCTGCTCAAGGCTAATCGCAGAACTTCTAACTTCTAACTATTTCACAAAGTCATGGCAATGCAGCCTAAAAGAGTCAAGCACCGCAAGACGATGCGGGGCAGCCGTTCTGGCAACGCCCAGCGCGGCACCAATGTTGATTTCGGCGAGTTCGGCCTCCAAACCCTGGACCGGGGCTGGATCAAGAACACCCAAATCGAAGCTTGCCGCGTGGCCATCACCCGCAACCTCAAGCGCAAGGGCAAGGTCTTCATTCGCATCTTCCCCCACAAGCCAGTGACCGCACGACCCCCGGAAACCCGTATGGGCAAGGGCAAAGGTGCCCCTGAATTCTGGGTTGCAGTTGTTCGTCCAGGCAACATGCTCTTTGAGACCGCAGGTGTTCCTGAGTCTTTGGCCCGCGAGTCTTTCCGACTCGCTGCCCAGAAGCTCGGTATCCGCTGCCGATTTGTCCGCCGCAACGGGGTCGCTTAATTCCTACTTGTTCTAGTTCCATGAAAAATTCCGAAATTCGCGACCTCTCCGTCGATGAGCTCATCGCCCAGCGCGGGTCCCTCAAGCAGGAGGGCTTCAGCCTCCGCCTGCAACAGCGCTCGGGCCAGCTGGAAAATCCTTCCCGCCTCACCGCGATCCGCAAAGAACTCGCCCGCATCGAAACTGAATTGACCGCCAAGCGCGCCGGGGCCGTCGCTTAATCCCCGCCGAGCCTAAACTTAGACCTTTCCCATGTCCGAAGAAACCAACCAGCCCCAGGAGGAAGTCCGCTCCACTCGCAAGACCCGCGTCGGGGTCGTCCTCTCTGACAAGATGGACAAAACCATCGTCGTCGGCGTGGTCCGCCGCGTGCCTCACCCCAAGTTCCGCAAGATCGTCAAGAAGACTACGAAGCTGTACGCTTCCGACGATGCTGGCGAAGCCAAAGTGGGCGACCGCGTCCGCGTCATGGAGTCCCGCCCGCTCAGCAAGCTGAAGCGCTGGCGCCTCATCGAAGTGCTGAAGCACTAGTATCCCTTTATTCACCCAAGCCAAACCACATCCCTAA
>CALQKQ020000080.1 GCA_943331195.2 Akkermansia muciniphila
CAGCCGATCTGGGACGCCATCGTGAAGGCGGCGCCGCAGGTTTTTCTGGCGGCCGGCGACAACATTTACGGGGACACCACGGATATGGCCGTGTTGCGCGAGAAGTATGCGCAATTGGGCGCCAAGCCGGGATATCAGGCGCTGCGGCGGAGCTGCTCCGTGCTCGCGACCTGGGACGACCACGACTACGGGGTCAACGATGGCGGTGCCGGGTATTCGCGCAAGGTGGAGTCGCAGCAGGCGATGCTGGATTTTTATGAAGTGTCAGCGGATTCGCCGCGGCGCCACCGCCCGGGTGTCTATGAATCCTATCGCTATGGGCCGGAGGGGCGCCGCGTTCAGATCATTTTGTTGGATTTGCGCTATTTCCGCAGCCAACCAGCCAAAGACCATCGCTCGGCGGAGGAGAAGGCCCGGCTTCATCTGGTGGGGTGGTATGTGCCCCATTCGGATCCTAACGTCACTGTGTTGGGAGAGGCGCAGTGGGCTTGGCTGGAAGCGCAGCTGCGCCTGCCGGCGGAGTGGCGGATCGTGGTTTCTAGCTTTCAAGTGATTGCGGGCGAGAAGGGAATGGAGTCCTGGGGCTGCTTTCCGGCGGAGCGGCGGCGGCTTTACGACTTGATCGGCCGCTGCGGTGCCGCCGGGGTGGTTATGCTCTCGGGAGACGTGCATTTCTCGGAGATTTCGCGGACGGACGAAGGGCCCTATCCTTTGTATGATTTTACGTCGAGCGGGCTGACCAACAGCAGTCCGGCCTGGGCGGCGGCGGTGAATCCCCACCGGGTCAGCGAACTGGCCTACGCCAAGCCGACGTTTGGCTTGCTCCAGTTCGACTGGCGCGGGTCGGATCCGGCGCTGACGTTGGAGGCGCGAGGGCTGGGCGGCGAGGTGGCTTTTTCGCGGAAGCTGAGGCTCAGCGAACTGCGCCAGCCCTAGCCCTAGCAAAAAGCCGGTTGCCGGATGTGCCGGTGCGACTAGGCGGCGCGGAGCAAGGCGTGGAGGATTCCCGCGACCGCGCAGGCGGCCATGAGCGGGAGAAGTTTAACCTGAAAGCGGTGCAGGGCGAGGAAGCAGGCGGGGGCGAGCAGGGCGATGAAGGGGTCGAGGGCTCCGCCTGGCAAGGGATAGAGGGCTTTGCTAGCGAAGAGGACGCTCAGGTTGAGCATGACGCCGACGACGGCGGCAGTGATGGCGGCGAGCGCGGCGCTGAGGGCGGGTCGTTGATGGAGGCGGCCCACGTGGGGGGCACCGAGAAACACCCAGAGAAAACAAGGGGCGAAGGTGGCCCAGGTAGTGAGGACGGCACCGAGAGTGGCGGCACCGAGGGCGCTGAGGGAGCCAGGGTGCTGCCAGCCGCCGACGAAGCCGACGAATTGCAGGACCATGATGAGGGGCCCGGGAGTGGTTTCAGCGAGGGCGAGGCCGCTCATCATCTGGCTGTGGCTGAGCCAATGATAGTGATCGACCGCTTGTTGCGCGACATAGGGAAGCACCGCGTAGGCGCCCCCGAAGGTGACCAGGGCGGCCTTGCTAAAAAAGACGCCTTGTTGGAAGGCGGCGCTGTGCCAGCCCAGCCAGAGTCCCGCAGCTAGGATGGGTGCCCACCAAAGGCTCAGGCCAATCGCTAGGATGCGGGCGCTGCGCTGCAGGGTAGGCGCGGAGGGCGGTGCCAGGACCAGGGCCGGGGCGCGCGGCGGGTCGCTTGGCCCGGCGCGCCCGCTGGCGGGGAATTGTTGGGGAAAAAAGCGGTGCCCCACGCCCCCCGCGAGGGCGGCGGCGAGGAGGATGAGGAGGAAGGAGACCTTGCCGAAGCACAGGGCGACAAAGGAAAGTCCCGCCAGGACCCAAAGCGCCGGGCTGCGCAGGGCTTGGCGGCTGAGGCGCAAAACGGCGGCGGCCACCAGGGCGATCACGGCGGCGCTGAGGCCGTGAAAGAGGCCCGCGAGCCAAGGGAGGTGGCCGCCGACCATGTAGAGCCAGCTGAGGCCTAACAGGATGGCCGCGGAGGGGAGCACGAAGAGGGATCCGGCGGCGAGTCCCCCGCGCCAGCCGTGGAGGCGCCAGCCCAGGTAGGTGGCGAGTTGTTGCGCTTCCGGCCCGGGGAGGAGCATGCAGAAGTTGAGCGCTTCCAGGAAGTGCGGCTGGCTGAACCAGCGCCGCTGTTCCACCAGCTCCCGGTGCAGCAGGGCGATTTGGCCCGCCGGCCCGCCAAAGCTGATCCAGCCTAGCCGAAACCAATAGCGCAGGGCCTCGCGAAACGTGGGGTGGGCAGGGGGCGCTTCCAGCATGAAGCAGGACTAGGCGCAAGTGGCGGGGCGCGCACCGGAAAAAACGCCGCGCGGCGATGCTGCGCCGGGAGGCGGCGGCCCCCCATTGCATCTCCTGCCGAGGTGGTGCAGGGCTGCACTGGCCGCCTCGGCTTCCTCACTATGGACCTTTTTGATTCCACTCCCGCTTCTCGGCGCAAGTCCCGGCCCGGCGCTGGGGAGGATCGCGTGGAGAGCGTGACCCAGCTGACCCGCCGCATCAAAGATTTGTTAGAAAGCGGCGTGGGGGCGGTGTGGGTTGAGGGGGAGGTGAGCAATCACCGGCGCCAGGCCAGTGGACATCACTATTTCACGCTGAAGGATGGGGGTGCCCAATTGGCCTGCGTGCTCTTTAAAGGGAATGCGGCGGGGATGGCGGCGCCCTTGGGCGATGGCATGGCGGTGCAGCTTTTTGGCGATGTTTCGGTCTATGAGTCGCGGGGGCAATACCAGATGATCGTGCGACAGGTGCGGCAGGCCGGCGTGGGGGCCTTGCAGGCGAAGTTCGAGGCCTTGAAGCGCAAGTTGTTAGAAGAGGGGCTGTTCGATCAGGAGCGCAAGCGGGCGATTCCGCGGTTTCCCCTCACGGTGGCGCTGGTGACTTCGCCCACGGGGGCGGCGCTTCAGGACATGCTCAACGTGTTGCAGCGCCGCGCGCCTTGGCTGCAGGTGCTGGTGTATCCGGTGCGGGTGCAGGGCGCGGGCGCGGCCGAGGAGATCGCGGAAGCACTCGCCTATTTGAGTGGAGCGGGGGGGCAGTCGCGGCGGGTGGACACGGTGGTGGTGGCGCGGGGCGGGGGAAGTTTGGAGGACTTGTGGGCGTTCAATGAGGAGGTGGTGGCGCGGGCCCTAGCGAACTGTACGCTGCCGGTGATTGCGGCGGTGGGGCACGAGACGGACTTTACCATCGCGGACTTTGTGGCGGATTTGCGGGCTCCTACGCCCAGCGCGGCGGCGGAGTTGTTGACGCCGGATGGGGCGGAATTGCGCGCCATGCTGCTGCAGCAGCGGGCCACCCTAACGCGCCGCGTGCAGCAGGCCCTCCTGGGATGGCAGCGCGAGTTGAGCCTGATGCAGCGCGGGCCGCTGAGCCGGGGAGGGGAACGGGTGCTCTTGCCGTGGCGGCAGCGCGTCGACGATGCCGGGGAGGAATTGCGCGATGCCGTGGCGCAGGCCCTGGCGGGCTATCGGCAGCGGATCGAAGCCCTCGCCAACCGGCTGGAGCGCCGCCGCCCGGACCGGGTGCTGGCGGAGCGCCGCGCCGCCCTAGCGCTGTGCCGGGAGCGCTTAGAGTCGCGGGTCCTCGCGGGCTTGGCGCGGCGGCGCCATCAACTGGGGCAATGCCGCGGGCAGTTGCAATCGCTCGGCCCGCAGGCGGTGTTAGCGCGCGGTTTTTCCTACACGCTCAATGCCGCGGGCCAGGTGGTGCGCGACGCCCAAGAACTCCAGCCGGGCGAGGAATTTACGACTCAGTTAGGGCGAGGGAAGGTGCGGGGCGTGGTCAAGGCGGTGGAGTAGGGCCGCCGCCTGGCGGGCCTACTTGGGGGCGAGGCTGTAGTCCTCCCGGCCGTCCTTCATGGTCCAGCCGAGGGCATCGAGTTCGGCCCGGAGGCGGTCGGATTCGGCCCAGTTTTTGCCGCAGCGGGCGGCCCATCGAGCTTCCGCTAGGGTGCGGATTTCCTCGGGGATGGCGGCGGCTTGCTCGCGTGGCAGGCCGATGCCAAAAGCGGCGAGAAGGAGGTGGAGGCCCTGCCAGGCGGCGCGGGCTTGCGGTGGCGTTAGGGTGTCGGCTTTGAGAGACTTGAGCGCGGTGAAGAGGTGGCCAAGGGCCTCGGCGGTGTTGAGGTCGTGATTGAGGGCGGCCCATGCGGCGGCGAAGGGGCCGGGGTCCTGGCCGATCAGGGAGGCGTAGGCGGGCGGGTCTTCCTGGCCGGCGCGGGCGGCGAGGGCGCGCTCCGCGCGGGCGATTTTCGCGAGGGCCTGGCGGGCGCCGTCGAGGGAGTCGAAGGTGAAATTGAGTTGGGCGCGGTAGTGGGCGGCGGTGAGGACGTAGCGGACTTCTTCGGGCGAGTAGCCTCGCGCCGCGAGATCGGATAGGGTGTAGAGGTTCCCCAGGCTCTTGCTCATTTTCTTGCCATCGACCAGGAGGTGGGTGATGTGAAACCAGTGGGCGGCGAAGCCGTGGTGGCCGCTGGCGGCGCAGCATTCGCTTTGGGCGATTTCGTTTTCGTGGTGCGGGAACACCAAATCGACTCCGCCGGAGTGGAGGTCGAAGGTGTCGCCGAGGTACTCCCGGATCATGGCCGAGCACTCCAGATGCCAGCCGGGACGGCCTTCGCCCCAGGGGGCAGGCCAGAAGTTAGGGCCGTCTTCGGGTTTGCGCGCTTTCCAGAGGGCGAAGTCGCCCAGGGTGTCCTTTTCATATTCGTCATCGGAAACGGAAGCCCCTGGTTTCAGCTCCCTCTCTTTGACGCGGGAAAGCCGCCCGTAATCGGGGAACGAGGTGATCTTGAAATACACCGAGCCATCCAGCGCGGCGTAGGCGTGGCCTTTGGCGATCAATTCTTCGATCATGCGCACCTGGTGGGGAATGTGCGCCACCGCGCTGGGCTCAATGTGCGGGGGCAGGCAGTGCAGCGCGGTGCAGTCGGCGTGGAAGAGGCGGGTCCAGTGCTCGGTGAACTCAGCTAGGGATCGACCCTGCTCCTGGGAAACCCGGATCGTCTTGTCGTCCAAATCCGTTAGGTTCCGCACGTGCTTGGTCGGGGTGCCCCCCAGTTCCAGGACGCGGCGGAAGAGATCCTGCAAGACAAAGGTGCGAAAATTCCCGATGTGCGCCGGCCCATAGACGGTGGGGCCGCAGGCGTAGAAGCGGTAGGTGGTGCCGTCGAGGGGCGCCAACTCCCGCAGGGCGCGGGACATGGTGTCGAAAAGAGTCAGGGGCATGGCGGTGAAGGGAGCGTGGCCGCACTAAACGGCAGGGAGCGTCGGCGGCAACGGCGCGCGGGGCGGCGGCTACTTTTGGCGGCGCAGGCTGCGGCCGGTCATCTCGTTAGGCTGGGAGACTCCTAGCATGTCGAGCAAAGTGGGGGCGATGTCGGCGAGGATGCCGTTGTGGACGGACCAGGCGGCGTGGTCGGCGGCGACGTAGAGGCCGTGGACGAGGTTGGTGGTGTGGGCGGTGTTGGGGGTGCCGTCGGGGTTGCGCATGGTTTCGCAGTTGCCGTGGTCGGCGGTGATGAAGAGTTTGCCGCCGAGGGCGAGGGTGGCCTCGACCATGAGTTTGACGGCGAAGTCGATGGTTTCGCAGGCGTGGATGCCGGCGGCGACGACGCCGGTGTGGCCGACCATGTCAGGGTTGGCGAAGTTGAGGATGACGAGGTCGTAGTTTTCGAGGCGGCGGATGACCTCGAAGGCGAGGTCGGGGGCGCTCATTTGAGGCTTTTTGTCGTAGGTGGGGACTTCCTTGGGGCTGACGGCCATGTAGCGGTCTTCGCCGGGATTGGGTACTTCGACGCCGCCATTGAAGAAGAACGTGACGTGAGGGTATTTTTCGGTTTCGGCGGCGCGGAGCTGGGTGAGTCCGGCGGCGGACACCACTTGGCCGAGGAGCTGGTCCATGCTCTCGGGGGCGAAGATGACGCGAGCGCCCAGGGCGGCGTAGGTGGCGTCGTATTCCGTCAGGGTGTAATAGCCGACTTGGGGAGTGACGTGGCGTGCAAAGCCGGTGAAGTCGGCCTTGAGGAAGGCGTCGCTGAGCTGGCGGACGCGGTCGGCGCGGAAGTTGAACCAGAGGACGACGTCGCCGTCGCGGAAGCGCGCTTCGTTAGGATGGCTAAGGATGAGGGGCTGGAGGAATTCGTCGCCGCGGGGGTCGGCGGCATAGGAAGCGCGGATGGCCTCGGCGGGGGAGGTGGTGATGGATTGGCCTTGGCCGAGGACGATGGCGTCCCAGGCGAGTTGGCTGCGCTCCCAGCGGTGGTCGCGGTCCATGGCGTAGTAGCGGCCGATGACGGTGGCGATGTGGGCGCCGGTGGGGGCGAGGTCGCGCTCGAGTTTGTCGAGGTAGGCGGCACCGCCTTGGGGCGCGGTGTCGCGGCCGTCGGTGATGGCGTGGACCATGAGGTCGGTGAGGCCGGCGGCTTGGGCGGCCTGGCAGAGAGCGGTGAGGTGGTCTTGATGGCTGTGAACGCCGCCGTCGGAGACGAGGCCGAGGAAGTGGAGGCGGTGGCCTTGGGCTTTGGCGAAGGCTTCTTGGAGGATGGGGTTTTCCGCGAGGCTGTGCTCGCGGATGGATTTATTGATGCGGGTGAGGTCTTGATAGACGACGCGGCCGGCACCGAGGTTGAGGTGGCCGACTTCGCTATTGCCCATTTGTCCTGGGGGGAGGCCAACGTCTTCGCCGCTGGCGCTGACAGTGCCGCCTGGGTAGGTGGCGTAGAGGTGGTCGTGGAAGGGGGTGCGGGCGAGGAGGGTGGCGTCGCCGTTGGCGGCGGCTTGGGCTTTTCCGCCGGGATTGATGCCCCAGCCGTCGCGGATGATGAGAACTACAGGAGATTTGGCCATGGGGTTAGAAACCACGAATGGCGCGGATTGCCACGGAGAAAATCAGGCGGAGGCGGCTAGGGTCGGCTTGCGCTCGGGGAAAAAGCTGGCGAGGGCGACGCCTGCGGCGAGGAGGAGGCTGGCGATGCCGGGCCAGGGGATGGAGGTTTTGGGAAGAAACCAGGTGGCGGCGTGGAGGATCAATAGCGCGGCGGAAAGGATGAGCCAGAGGCGGCGGGCGCGGGCGCTGCCAACGCTGAGGCCGAGGAGGAGAAGCGGCCAGAGGAGGGCGTGATTGTAAGGATAGCGGTAGGCGGGGAGAAGGTAGTCGCCGAGGTAAATCCAAGCGCTCAGGGTCCACCAGAAGCGGGGGCTGCCGGTTAGGCCGCGACGCATCAGGAGGAAGCCGGAGAGGGCGGCGAGCAGCGCCCAGCCGCCTAACAGGAGGCTGGGCTGGAGTTGGAAAGAGATAAGTTTGTAGAGGGAGGTGTCGGCAAAGGGGATGCGGGCGACGCCGCCGAGGAGGTCGAGGGGCAGGCCTTCGATGGTTTGCGAGGGGGAGAAGCGGGCCGGGGGGAGCTTGGTTTGCTGGAGATAGAGTTGGGCATGGATGGGCATGGCCCGGAAGTAGTTATGCCAGAGGGCGGCTCCTCCGAGGAGCAGGGGAAGTGAGGCCCAAAGCCCGAGCCCGAAGGCGGTCCCTAACATGGATGTGGCGCGGCGGCGCGCTAGGGAAATTCCGAGCAACAATCCATAGGTGGGGCGCAGCAGGGCGAGGAGGGAGGCGGCGAGACCTTCGAGCCAGGGGCCGCGCGGGCTGGCCCAGCGGCCCCAGGGAATCATGGCGAGGAAGAGGGCGGCGTAGAGGATATAGGATTGGCCGCGGTCGACGTGGAGGCGCCAGTGAGGCGTGAGGCAAAACAGGCAGGTGAGGAGGGCCCCGTGGAGCCAGTCGGCCCGGGGCGTGAAGCGGGTCCAGGCGAAGAAGCCCAGACCGAGGCTGGCATACTGGACGAGAAACCAGAGGGCCTGGCTGAGGCGGTAATTGAGATTTTTAAGCGGGAGAAAGGCGCTGAGGGTGAGGGGAGTCACGGTGGTGGTGCCCACCGGAGAGGACGGGGAATTGAAGGGGTCGCAGAAGCGCTCGTCTTGGTTGCGGTTCCATTTGTAGAAATAGGGGTCGCGGTGTTCGGCGGCGAGGCGGACGCCGGTGATGCGGTTGCGCAGGTCGATGCTGCCGCCGTGGGCGGTGTTGAGGCCGTCCTGCACCAGGCCCCACACCGCGAGGAGGGCCGCAATCATGAAAAAGGTGAAGGCCGGAGGCGCGGGAGCTGGTTCGTCGTGGGCAGGCATGGCGAGGTGGACCATGTTTTGGGCCGCAGGCAAAGTCCAGGCCAGAGGCGCGCCTGAAAAGTTAGGGGAGCGAGGGGGTCAGCCCTTCTTCTTGAGCCCGGCGAGGTACTCCACGAGGTCGACGAGTTGGGCTTCCTCCATCACGGTGTGCAGTCCGGGAGTCATCAGGGAGACCCCGAGCGGGGTTTTGGAGAGGAGGTCGGCTTTGGCGATTTGTTGGATGACGCCGCCGGGGACCTTGAGGGAGAGGGAGGCGGCGGTGTCGCTCGCGACCATGCCGATGAAGGTGTCGCCGCCCTTGGTTTTGACCTCGAAGCCTTCAAAGCCGAAGCTGATGCCGGCGCTGGGGTTGAGGATGGCATCGTAGATCGCCTCCTTGGCGAGCTTGCTGCCGATTTCGGTGAGGGCGGGGCCGAAGTCGATGCCGAGGCCGGCGACTTGGTGGCAGGTGAAGCAGTAGGACATGAAGACGGCCTGGCCTTTGGCAGGGTCGCCGGCGCGGCGGGCCAGTTCGGCGACGGGGGGAAGGGTTTTGGGGGCGGCGAGTGGGAAGAGGGTGGCGGCTTCGGTGCGGATGGCTTCGTCGGTGGAGGTGGTGAGGGCCTGGGCGGCGGCTTCCCGCACCTCGTCGGGGAGGGTTTTGGCGCGGGCGGCTTCGAGGAGGGCGGCCTGGCCGGCCGCGCTGAGGCCGAGGGCCTTGACGGCGCGGAGGCGGGCTTCGTTAGGCGTGGTGGGAGCGGCGACGGCGGCGCTGGCGAGGTGGACGGCCGCTTGGCTGCCGACGTTAGCAATGCTTTCCAAAAGGGCTCCGGCAGGGCCGGGGGCAAGGGACGCTAGGGTTTGGCTCACCGCCTCTTGCTGGCCCAGGATGAGGAGGAGCTTGACCGCTTCGCCGGCTTTGGGGGTGCCGGCTTGCTCGGTGGCGAGTTTCAGGAGGGTGCTGCTTTGCGCGGCGATCTGGTATTTCTCGACCAGGGCGAAATACTCGCTGCTGCCAGCGGTGGCGTCCAAATAGCGGTTGATGGCCTCTTGGGTTTTGGGGTTGGCTTTGGCAAAAGAGAACGAACCGAGGCGCTGCACCGCTTGAACGATGCGTTTGTCTGCCTCGGCGACCTCGGCGGCGGGGGCGAAGGCGGCAGACAAAAGAAGGGCGGCGGCGAGGAGTTTCATGGGAAGAGCGGGGCCAGGCAAGGGCCGCGAGGAAGCCCAGCAAGGCTGCGCTTGGCAGGCATTTCAAGGCCACAGGCAAGGCGGGGCGGGGGGCCGCCGAGCTACGCCAGCGACGGGTCCGCTCCGGCGCTGGGGCCCGCCACGCTGCCGTCCGATTGGTCCCACCTGGGAGCTGATTGGTCACAAAGTGGGCTGAATAGTCAAATAAATATTTACATTGCCGTGGATTTGTATCAAAAGATAAATATGGACCTCAAGGTAAATAAAGGCAGGGCAAAGGATGGGGTTGGGCGAGCGGGGCGATGTGGTGCGGCCATGGTGGGCTTGGCCACCCTTATGGGGATGGCATCGCTGCAAGCGTTTCCGCCGGCTCCTTACTACACCGTATTCGGGGATGCCCGGGATCAATTTGGTGTGCTGATCCCGGCGGGCAGTGCTTCGGTGGTGCTTTATACCGACGCTAAAGAGACGACGCGCGAGTCCTTAACGGCGACTCCGGGAGCGGATTTTAACTACCAAATCCGGGTGCGCATTGATATGCTGCGAGACGCCTCGGCCAGCTATAGCTCAAAGGCTCTCGTGACAGGAAAAATCTACACGTTGGGGATTGAGAGCGGTGGGAAGGTGTATTACCCCATCGAAATGGCCTCTCCTCCGGCGATTGGAAGCGCCTCAGACCGCCGCCGCATCAATTTGACGCTAGGGGTAGACCGCGACGGCGACGGCTTGCCGGATGCCTGGGAGGAATCGCAACTTTACCAGGGAGGCGTCCAGCCCGGAGCCGATGGGTGGGACCTGTCCCTGATTGACCGGGATGGGGATTACGACCGGGATGGGGTGAGTAATTTCATGGAATACCTCGCGGGAACCTACGCGGCGGATGCCCAGTCCACTTTGGATCTACAGATCAAGGAGAAGTTAGGAGAGGCAGTGCGGCTCGAATTTTACGCCATCTACGGTAAGTCCTACGTGCTGCAGGTCTCCAGGGACTTGAAGCAATGGGCCGACACCACAATCGCCCTGAAAGCCCCTGGCTCGGGAGATGTGGTGCCGTGGCAAACTTCACTGGCGGCTAATTCCACGGGCGTGATGAGCGTCTATGCCAGCGCAGATCCTGCCGCCGCCTCCACCTATTACCGCCTTGTGATCCGATGAAGTTTTCCTCTCTTTTCCTGTTTGTTGGGGCCGTGACCCTTGCCAGTGCCCCGGCGCAATGGGTTACTAAAACCTATCCCCTAGCGGCAGGCTGGAATGGGATCTGGCTGCCGGGCGATGCCTCCTATGCCACGGTGCAGGACTTGGTTTCGACCAATGCCAATATCACGGAAATCTGGCGCTGGAATCCCAATCCCGATCAGGTCCAGTTCAGCCAAACGCCTTCGGCGCCAACTACCTCCAGCGACGAGTGGACGGTCTGGAAAAAAGACGGCAGCGAGACTCAGCTTTCCCGCTTGGTGGGCAACTCCTCCTACTTGGTGCG
>CALQKQ020000081.1 GCA_943331195.2 Akkermansia muciniphila
CGCGTCGGCAAAGCCTGCACCTACACCCTCGGGCAGTGGGACGGACTACAGACCTACCTCGAACACGGGGTCGTCGAGCCGGAGCGCAGCGGAGACAGCCGCAGGCAAATCGATAACAACAGCGTGGAAAATGCCATTTGCCTCCGTCGCCCCCGGCTCCTACGCCCTTCGGGCAGCCCATGGCTGGCGGTCTCGGCCCCTCCCCGGGGCTTCGACGGCCCCTGCGCCCTTGGGAAGAAAAACTGGCTCTTCATCGGCGACGTCAAAGCGGGCCCGCGCGGAGCCATCTTCTACACGCTCCTTGGCAGTTGCCTGCGGCGCGGACTCAACCCCCGGGCCTACCTTCACTGGCTCTTCACCCGCATCGCCGCCGAGGGCACTCAGGCACCACACACCCTGACACCCGCCGCCTATGCTGCGGCCACCCAGCCCGCAGCGATCACTGCGCAGGCCGCCTGAGTCGAGACCGCGGAGTACCCCCCCGGCGTAACAATCGACGAAATTGACCCAGGGCGCCCGTCAAAGGCTTACAGTGTTCTCGCGAATGGCGAAAAACAGGTGCCGCAGCGGCGAGGTGGCGAAGGGGGCGCCGCGCCACTGCCCGCGCGGCCACTCCGCCCCCAGGTTCCTTCGCCCTCAGGGCAGCCCCTGGCTGGCGGTCTCAGCCCATGGGGAAGAAAAACTAGCGATTCATCGTCGGCAACAACGTCGGCCCGCGAGGAGCCCGCTTCGACACGCTCCGCAGCCCTTGCCTGCGACACCACCTCAACCCACCTAGGGTTCGACTTTGCGATAGAGAAAAGCATCGCTGCTAAGCAAGCTCCCCAGCAAGGCCCGCATGCTGCCGTGGTGGTCGCGGTAGGCCTGATAGGCTTCTTGAAGAATCACCGCGTCGTGGATGGTTTCATTGCGCCCCATCCAAAAGCGAAACACATGGCGCACAAAGACCTGGGCCACCCGCTCACTCGCCCCTAGCTTCCGAATCATCTCCATCGGATCGCTCACCGGCCCATCCAAACCCGCCTCCCCACTCAGCGCGATCTCCCCGCTCGCATCCACCGCCTGTCCATGGTCGCGATCCCGCACCATGCCCAACTGATTGTACATCTCAAAGGGCAAGCCTAGCGGATCCATTTTCTGATGGCACCGCCAGCATTCATGGCCATGGAGCACCCGCATGCGATGCCGCAGCGTCGACTCCGCTTCCACTGGCAACTTGGCATCGACCGTAATCGGAATGTCCGGCACGGCATCGCCCAGAAGCCGCTCCCGAATCCAGCGCCCCCGCAGCACCGCGTGGTTGTCCATCGCATCCGAGTGCGCCACCAACCACACCGGATGCGTTAGAATGCCAAGGCGCTCCGCCGGGTCCACCGTAGTGATCGCCTTGAGCGCCCCCATCGCCGGCGGGAAACGCCCTTTGTCAAAGGGCGACTGGCGCACGTAAATCGGCTCCGCCGGATTCGGAAAAATGTGGTGCAGCAGGTTCTCCTGCTCAATGACTCGCTTCTGCCGCTCAATGAAAAGCCGGTTCTCATCGGTCGGAGGGGTCGTGATTTCCGCCTCGCTCCGCAGCGGTGCCCACGGCTTGCCCCTCGCCATGTAGTAGGCGATGTCCGTAAGAAATAAAATACCGTCTCGAAAATTCGCCCCCGAAGTGTAAGGCTGGTATACCACCCGGTTAGTGGTCAACAATTCCTGCAACACATTTTTATCTTCACGCAAAATCAATTCAATGAGGCAATCGGTATTGGCCACCATGCTGTTCATCGCCGCGTAGT
Organism: Akkermansia muciniphila; assembly: GCA_943331195.2. GTDB lineage: Bacteria > Verrucomicrobiota > Verrucomicrobiia > Verrucomicrobiales > V1-33 > CAIZWU01. The sequence goes on from CALQKQ020000081.1 coordinate 1,782, forward strand.
AGGTATCGTAATGGCCGCCCTCCTCCTCCAGGAACTTCCGGTCCTTGCAAATCCCCGGGGCGCGGTCGTAGTCAAAGTATTCCCTAAAAAATTGCAGCACGCGCGGCTTCCTGATGCTGTCGTCGTTCAGGATGCGATCCACCTCCCGCCGGACATCTTGGCGCGTCTCCAAATGCCCCTCCGCCAAGGCGCGGCGCACATGATCCGACTCCGGACGAATGTAGGAAAAGGCCGCATTGATGGCCAGCGCTAACTCATCTCCCTGCAACATCACCCGCCCCTGCCCATCAGGCTTCCCGCCGCTCCCTAACTCCGACCGAAACAGCGCGTCGCGGTCGAGAAAAATCGGCACCAAACCAAGGTAGACCCCCTCAGCTTTGCCGAGTTCCTCGATCGATTTCTTGGCGATCCCCAGGTAAAGCGCCGCCTCTTCCGTGCTAGGCGGACGCAGCGTCAGGGCCTCAAATAAAAAACCCACTACCGCCGCAAGGCGCTCATCACTCACGCCCGGCTCATTCATCAACGTCAGCAGCGGCGTCACCGGGCGCTTCATTTCCTTTTGGTAAAAGATGAGATTGGCATTCCGATAGGGCCCGGGAATGGTCTTAATGTCGTCGGCAAATTGATAGGGCTCAGCCGCCGGCCCGCACGCCATGTAGCGCAAAACCTTCTCCGCGATCGCCGCAATCTGGGTCGCCTCCGCGCTATTGACCGAATAAAGATAAGGATAATTGCGCAGCCCCCGGTCCCGCACCATCGCCAGGGGCGACGAAAACCCACTCACCGCCACGCTATAGGCATCTTCAAACGATCCCAAATACTGATCCAAACCAAAATAGACTTTCGTCTCCCCTTCCAGATTCGAAGGAACCTGATCGCCGTGCGTCCAAAGCCCCGGGCGCTTCGCATCATAGGCTCGCTTCAAGCAGATCAGATCATTCAAGCGCACCAATTGCTCCTGAGGATGAATCCGCCACAAGCGCGCCGGCGTGGCCGCCGGCTCCATCCCCGCCACCGGCAGCCCAAAAAGTAACCCGTGATCCAGGTGGTTGCCCTTGCTCGGACGCAGATGCTCGCGAAACCCACCGCGATCCCGCATGGCGCTCTCCAACCCCTCCGTAATCCAGTTAGAAAGCTTCCACCTTTCTAGCAAAGCCGGCTGGTTGGCTTTCTTTCGCGGCGGCATCTCCTTGAGCGCCACCTGCTCCCAGATCCGCTTCCACAGCCCCGCGTTGTCCGCCGTCACTTCACTCAGTCCTTCCAGCGAAACCGCCCCCTTCCGCGCCTCGTCGCTGTGGCAATCAAGGCAATAGTTCTCCAAAAAGGGCTTCACCGCACTCCCCAAGCCTTCCGCACCACGCACCAAGCTCAGCGGAAAAAGCGTCGCCGCCGCCACCAGCGCCTTCCCCATCCATGGCCAAAGCCTCATGTTACGTCAAAAGCCCTTCGATCGGACCCAGGCGACTCTGGTGAATCGCCGCAAGGTTTTTGTCCATGTTAAAACGATCAACCGGTGCCCCCACCCCGTGCAGCAAGGTCGTATATAAATCGTTGATCGGGCGCTCGGCGACATGGCTATACCGACCCGTTTTGAAGCGCCCACCGGCATTCCCAATCAGCACGAAGGGCCAGGCCGCCCCCTCCGAGTGCTGCTTTTCCGCATTGTTGCTGCTATACACAATCAAGCTGTGGTCCATCATCGACCCCGCCCCTTCGGGAGTGGCCTCCAGCGCTTTGATCAGCTTCACCAACATGGCGCAGTTGTACTGGCGAATCTTGGTCCAAATCTCATTATCCGGCTGCTCAAGATGTCCCAAGCCATGCCCGGTTTCCGAGATGCCCAGCCCTTTCCACGAGCCGAAGTATTCCCCGCAACCAGAAGCAATCGTCAGGACATTCGTTAAATTAGCCTGAAGCGCGGCAATCCCAATCTCTAATAAAGCATCGTGCCAGTCCGTCTCAAAGGCCGGGCGAAGATAGCGCTCATCCAGCTTCGGGGCGAATCGCTTGAGCCGCTCCGAAATCCGCGAAAGCTTTTCGTTCAAACCATTGAGCTCTCCAAAGCCCCTCACATACGTTCCATAGCGCTCCGCCTCACTCTGCGGCAGTCCTTTGGCTTTCCACTGGGCCATGCGCTCCACTTCCAGCAGGGCCTGGGAGCGGGCCCGGAATTGCTGCTGGATCGCCCCCTCGGCAATGCTGCCAAACAGTGCCCCATAAAGCAAGTTAGGATCGCAATACATCGGGACCGGCTGATTCGGCCCCGACGCCGAAAGCGTCGCCAAGGTCGGGCGCGCTCTCATGCTATCAAGCGACTCCATCCCAATGCCCAGCGGCGGAAGGATCGTCGGAGGAAGCGCCTGCCCCAATACGTAATCAATCGTCGCCGCCGACGGCGGCACCCCCGTTCCCCCGCGGTAAGCCCCCAAGGCCCCAAAGTAGGCGCTGTGCCCCGGGTTGGTATGCCGACCATGCAAACCAGTGATGATGTGCATCCGACTCTTATATGGCTCCAAAGCCTGCATCGGCTTTTCCAGGGCCACCCCGTCGAGGTCACAACTCTCCTCCAGCCCCTTCGGAAGGCAGGTTAGGGGGTCAAAGCCATGGTTTTGTAAAAAGAAAATCACCCGCCTGGGGCCGCCGACCGACTGGATCACCCCCTCCCCTGTCCCCTGGCCCAGCGCCGGAAAAATCCCCGTGCCCAGCACGGCACCAACGCCAGTCGCCATTCCCTGAATCCATGCTCTGCGGTTTGTCATAAGAATGTTTTTTATGGTTCACTGGCTGAGAACGGAGCAAGAAGCAAGTCGCCGGTAGGTCATTTCAGGTCCACTTCGCAAAATGTCAATGCCGCGATGCCGTTCTCCCCGCAAAGCAGGAAGTGGGCATCCCACGCTTTGTCGCTAACATAGGTGATGGTTTTCGCCGCCGATGCACCCGGCAGCTTGAGCTTGATCACCGCCCCCTCGGCCACGCCGCCCCGCAATGCGAGGGCTTCCCCATCCAGCTTAAAGTTCCTCGCGAACGAGTCGTCCCAAATCATCGCTTGGTCGAACTCCAGGGCGATCTCATCCTTGGCCCCCGTGGTGAAAAACGCCCTCCTCAGATCCGGCGCGGTGATGGAGGTCGCAAACTTCGTTCCGCAGGCGTCCCGCTCTAAAAGCGGCGCCATGGCCCATCCCATTTTCTCATAGTCATTCGTTCCAAAATGGCAGCCCGCCCCACTAGCGAATTGCAGCGTCGACATCACACTCAAGCTAGAATACAGTTTTGCCAGCTGCCGCTGAACCTCGCGCAACTTGTCGCTGTTTCGGTTCCCCCCTTGGGAACAGGCGTTGGGGTAAATCTGAAACAGATAATAGTGCCGCAAGTTCGGGTAGTCCTGCTTCCACGCCGCCGTCAAGTCCAGCCAGTATTGCTGATACGTCTCACAACCATATCCATTGTCCGGACCATCAAAACCCTGGTCCGCTTCCCCCTGATGCCACAGCAATCCGCGAATCCCATGGCTCAGTTTGGCCGCCACAATCCGCTTCCTCAGGTTCTCATAAATGGCGCGATCCCGGTTGGCCGGGCGCAGCCGCTGCGGCAAATGCTCATCGATGCGCGTCCCCCCCACCGCCCCATTGATGAGGCAAATCGGCAGCTTCACCTCCTCCACTAGCTTCTTCGCCAATGCCATGCCCCACACGCTGACAAAGTGAATCCGATCCGGGTCATCCGGATGAATGCGCTCCACCCGCGCCCGACCCCACCCTCCCTTCAGGGGATCGCCGTCCACCTCGCCATTGCCCCCAAAACTGCGAATCCACGGGCTCTCCGCATGGGTCAAATCCCGCCGCGCCGCCGTATTTTCATAGTTGTACCCCACCGCATTCGACTGACCCTCAATGATATAGGCATCCCCACACACCAGATTTTCCCGCGCCTCGACTACCCTTTCCTCCGCCCCTCGCCGCGTCCCCAACTCCACCCGGTAGCTGATCAAACCCGCCCGAAGTTTGACTGATAACGCATAGCTCCCATCCGCCCCGGGCACCTGCCGGGCGATCGTGCTGAGCTGGCCGTCGGCATAGAGCTTCAGAAAAACCTCGTCGGCCGACTCCTCCAGCGACCCACCATAATAAAGCGTGCCTGCACCGTCGTCGCCGCGCCCATAAAATTGATCGTTCACCGGCTTCTCATCCTTGTCCGGCACCCGCACCTCCCACCCCTCCCGGGCAGGCTTCTCCACCGCGATCTCGGTCATCTGGATTTGCTCCTCTCCTCCATTGCTCGCCAGGCACCACACCCGCAGCGTTCCGCTCCCCTGGGCGCGCCGCAAAAACAGCCTATCCGAAGTGTTTTTCCAACTCACCGCCGGACCCTCCACCTTCCAACGATACCGCAGCGCGCTAGCACCCTCCCCTAATTTATCTTTCGAAGGACTCACTTCCGCCAGCACCTCGATCCCTTCGCGCCCGTCCCACTTCGTCGGCGCTTTGAGGGCAAAGACAGGATCAGCTAGGGTCTCCTTGATCGCGACGGGGATATTGATGGTCTTGACCTCTGTGGCAAACACCGCCTGGCACTGCAAGGTCCACCGCTGGTCCCCCGCCACCCTCCCCGCATCCAGGGCGTAGCTAAATCGATCCGTCGCCACGACGCGCTCCGCTCCGCCCTGCTGGAGAATCCAATAGAGCTTGCGCGCCCCACCCGCCTTGACCGTGATCACCGCGCGCTCCCCCTCGGCCAACTCCAACGCTTGCACCGACGTCGAAAACGCATCGCCTGCCTGCACCAAGGGCCCCACCAGCCGCTGCTGCGGCTTTTGGTTTTCATATTGCAAGCGCACCCAGTCGGCCGACCGCGCCACCTTGGAGACGCGCACCTCGTCCATGTCGCCACGAAACCCATAGTTCTCCCATCCCCCCAGATACATCTTCACCGGACTGGTCATTTCTAACGGGTTGTCCTCCGCCGTCGAAACCGCCTCCAACACTCCATTCAAATACATCCGCGATTCCCCTCGCTGGCAGGTATGCACCACCTGGTTCCATTCCTGCAGCGCCACCGCCGTCGTTCCGCGCAGACTCGCCCACGAACCATAACCGTCCATCACCAAACGCGGCGGCTTGTCCAGAATCATCTGCACCATCTTTTTCGGCCCCCCGCTCCCCCAGCACACCATGCGGTCGCCCGACCGCTCCGCGCGAAACCACAGTTCCGTCGCGTGCGGCGCAGCGCCCATGGGAAACGTGGTGATCTGCTCCCCCGCAACCATGCCCCGCCCGGCGGCAAAGCGCCGCCCCTGACCAATCACCCCCGCAGTTGCCGCCGTCCCCTGATCCACCGCCTTCAAGCTTTCCACCGCATCCCTCGACGGATCTTCCAAATGAAAAACCGCAAGATAGCCGTTAGACTCATTAAATACTGCCTTCCCATCCGATTCGCTCGTCGCCTCTGCCCGACCCCAATACAACTTCAACTCCTGTTGCGCATCGCCCTTGATCGACGGAAGGCGCACCCAAACGGCGGCCCTGCCCTGGCCCGGCTCCCATTCATCTATTTGATAGGGAATCCCCGTCCCCGCCATGGAAAAACGCAGATCCCCCCCGCTGGCCTGCGCCTGGCTGAAGTCAAACCAGTCCTTGTCCAGCCGCACCAACAGCGGAAACCCCTCCTCCGCCGCCGCCGGCGGCAACGCCACCCCCCCCTTACCTGTCACCATATAAAGCGAACCCGCATGTTGCCAGCCCTCGTATTGAGCACAAACCGGCTGCAGCAAGGCCACCAAAGCCACCATGGTCGTATTGCGTTTTTTAAGCATTTTCTGAAAAGGTTGCGCGGCATCGCCGACCAGCACACCGTCTTCATCCTATTTTAAAGGAGCTAAACTGCAATCACCATTCACCCGGGCAGAGGTGACTACAAAAAGTACCTCGACTAAACCGACCCGCAACTCTCCTCCACAGCGCCCCGCTCCGCCCGCCTAGTGCCACTCCTTCACCGCCCGCACATCCAACAGCTCCGGTGCCAGCTCCGACACAAACTCCTCCACGCTGCATTCAGTCTGCTCCTCATCCAGCGTGCTCGTGATGAAATCCTGACCATTTTCATCCTTCGCCAGCGCCCGCACCAAGTTGGCACTTACCGTGATATAGGCCCAGCGCTGGTCATAGCCCTCCATCAGCCGGTCCCGCATATCCTTAAACGTCCGACCGTAATGGCTGTGCTCCACGCTGTCATGCCCCACAAACCAAACCTGCATCCCATCTACAGCGTGCCGCGCCACCGCCACCGCCGCCCCCTGGCGTCTCCTCTGCGCCAAGCCCGGATCATTTCCAAAGGCCCCGTCCCCACAGCGCAACTCCTGCAAACACCCCAGCAACACCTCCGCCTCCTCCCCAGGGCTCGCCCCTCCCCGCCTGCCACCGAGCGAAGTGCCATCCGAGCCAGCGAAAAAATAATCAGCCCAAAACGGCGACCTTTCCCCATTTTTGGGGAATACACCTATGAAAACCTTAGAGCTGACTCGCCAATTCGCCAATAATTGCTACTTCGAATGCCTAGAGACAACCCCGCTCCACCCCGGGCCGCTCCAGCCCAGCTCAGCCGTCGCCCGCCGCCGAGGGAGGCATCCCGTCTATGAAAACCTTGCTTTTTGTACTCTTTGCTATCTGGATGGTTGTACAGACCGCCAGAAGTCAAGAGGCCACCGTCCTCGAAGTAGAAAATAGCGTTCAGTTCGCGAAGGGCGAAAAGGGAGTCTGGGTCCAAGCGCAGCAGGATGATTCCTTGGCCGCCAGCGACCGCATCCGCACCCGGCAGCGGAGTCGCGCCACCCTCCGCCTGACCGACCTCTATACCCTGCGGATGGAGCAGTTGACCACCATCGAGATCAGCGCCGCACTCCTCTCCGGGCAGCCCGCCCAGCTCCATTTGCTCAACGGCGCAGGTTTTATCTTCAGCCGCGAGCCCCATAGCGAAATCGGAATCAAAACCCCCGCCGCCAATGGAGCCCTCCGCGGCACCCAACTGTTTGTAAGGGTATTCGACAACGGGAAAACTTTTTTTCAGGTCGTGGAGGGCATCGTGGAGATGACCAATCCCCAAGGACGGCTCGTCCTTCAGTCAGGCCAGGCCGCCGAGGCTCCGCCGGGCCGGGCCCCACAGCGCACCGCCGCGATTGCCGCCAAAAATATCCTGCAATGGGCTCTCTATTACCCAGCCATCCTCGACCCGGCCGAACTCCGCCTTGCCGCCGCAGATCAGAGGGCCGCAGCAGCATCCCTAGCAGCCTATCAAACCGGAGATGTCCTGGGTGCCCTAGCCAATTACCCCCCTACCTACCGCCCCAAGGCGGCGGCCGCTCAACTCTATCAAGCCGGGGTCCTCCTAGCGGTAGGACGAGTAGAGGAATCCACAAAAATCCTCACCGCTATCCCCAGCGCTCATCCAGCCCGGCGGGCCCTGGAGCGCTTGATCGCAGCGGCGCAGTTCCGCGAGCAGCCCGCCTGGCCCCGGGAGTCCATCGGCACTGCCGCCGAAGCCATGGCAGAATCATACTATCAACAATCTCAGTCCAAACTGGAGGACTCCCGCAGCGCCGCCCAGCGCGCCGTCGCCCTGGCCCCACAAAATGGCTTTGCCTGGACCCGACTAGCCGAGTTGGAATTTTGCTTTGGGCGCACCGAAGCCTCCGCCCAGGCATTGCGGCAGGCCCTTTCCCTAGCTCCCCGCCATGCCCAGGCGCACGCCTTGCAAGGCTTTGTCCTCAGCGCGCAGAACCAGATCAAAGCCGCCCGCGCCTCTTTCGATGAGGCCATCACTTTGGACGGAGCGCTGGGAAATGCCTGGCTGGGACGGGGCCTGACCAAAATCAAAAGGGGGGAGGCCGAGGACGGACGGCGCGACCTTCAATCCGCCGCCACCGTGGAACCCCTCACCTCCCAATTTCACAGCTATCTGGGGAAAGCATTGAGCCACCAAGGGCTCCGCGAAGAAGCCACTAAGGACTTGGCCCTCGCCAAACAACTCGACCAGCACGACCCCACGCCGTGGCTTTATTCCGCCTTGGACAAAGCGCAACATAACCAACTCAATCCCGCCATTTCCGACTTGGAAAAATCCATCCGCCTGAACGACAACCGCCGGGTCTTCCGCTCCAGATTCCTCCTCGATCAAGACCGGGCGGTGCGCCGTGCCAATCTCGCCAAAATCTACCAGAACAACGGCATGCCCGAAGTGGCCGTCCGCGAAGCCACCCGGGCGGTGGAAAACGATTACACCAATGCCTCGGCGCACTTGTTTCTCTCCAACGCCTTCGATGCCCTGCGCGATCCCAAGCGCATCGAATTGCGCTACGAAACCCCATGGTTCAACGAGTTGCTCCTAGCCAATCTCTTTTCGCCAGTCGGCGGAGGCCCCCTCTCCCAATTCGTATCCCAGCAAGAATATGCCAAACTCCTCGAAGCGGACGGCCTTGGGGGCACCATCACCCACGAATGGAGAAATGCGGAGGAACTGAAAGCCACAGAACAACAGTCCACCGCTTCGCTTTTTGGCACGCATCGCAATGTCAGTTTCGGACTGGATACCTACTACTACGAGACCGATGGCGGCATGAGGCCGAATGCGGATGCCTGGCGTCAGGAGGTCTATGGCCAACTGAAATGGCAGGCGACCTCCCACGACATTCTGTACTTCCTCGGGAAATGGCAGGAACAGAAATCCGGCGATAACTTCCGGACCTACGATGACCTGCCGCTTTCGCCGGGACTTCGATTCCACGAAAAGCAGGAACCGGGCCTCGCCCTAGCGGGATGGAACCACCAGTGGGCTCCCGGCATGCATACGCTACTTCTAGGCGGCAGGCTCAGTGCCAGCCAGCGACTGAGTGATCCTGTCAGCAATCAATTACTCGTTAGACGCGACACCACCGCTTTCCATCCTGGCTTTGTCCAGTTATCCCCGGAGGGTTTTGAGCAGTACACCGATCCCCAGCTTCAGGCCGCCCTGGAGCTACCCCCAGACGGCAACGCGCCCGTCGCGCTGGACCCCCTTGATTCGCAA
>CALQKQ020000082.1 GCA_943331195.2 Akkermansia muciniphila
CCCCGCTTTCTAACCCCCCACCGCCCAGCCCCGCTTCGCCGCTTTCCTCGCCCCAGGCACCGCCTTTACCGCCGTCTTCACCGCCGCCTTCCTAGCCGTCTTCGCCGCCGCCTTCGCCGCCGTCTTCACTGCCGTCTTCGCCGCCACCTTCACTGCCGTCTTCGCCGCCGCCTTCCTAGCCGCCTTCACGGCCGCCTTCCGCGCCACCTTCACCTCCGGCTCGGCCGACGGCTTCAGCGCCGCCTCCACCTCCCCCAGATCCTCCATATCAATCCCAAACAAGGCCGAGAGATCCTCGCCCCCCAGCTCGCCCCCACCCGCCTGCGCCGCCGCTCCCACCGCCCTAGCCGAGGCCGCGATCAGCTCCGAGGGATCCACTCCCCGCAGCTCAAAAAAAACCTTCGGGTCCCGATCAAACAACACCCCCAACGCATACAACACCGCCGCCTGATGCTTGCACAGATCCGCCACATCCGGGCAACTGCACTGATGCCGGATGTCCCGCCGCCCCGGAAACAGCCCCCGCTCCGGATCCACCACCACCTGCATCACCCCATCACCTAATTTTCCTCCTAGCAAATCTAACAAACTCCCCACCTGCCCCTGGCATCGCTCCCGAATCCCCCCCCACGCCTTCGCCGAAAGCGGCGCAATCGCCACCCTCACTTGGTAAATCGACGACCCGAGCACCTCGGCCGTAACCAAGCCCTCCGCCACCGTCAAGTTATACACCTTGCCCGATCGCAAATACGTCCGCCCCCGCGGCAGCCGACTCTCATAGCCGCCATACGTCTCCAAATGCCGACACCACCCCTGCCCCCAAAAAGTCTGCACCAACTTCCTCCCCGCCGGAGCCTCAAAGACCTCAAACCGCTCCCCGCGCTTCTGCCGCCGCGCCAAATCCCACGCCACCGCTTCCTTCTGCTCCGCCACATCTCTGTAAGAATACCAGGACATAAAAATGTTGTAAGTTGTTAGCAATGAGGTAAACCTCCCCGGGCCTCCCTCTCCTCGCCTAAAACCATCCCCTCGGCAAGCCCGGCTGCTCCACCCGCGTTTAAGGCATCACCCCCCACGTCTGCGGCGGCCCTTTCCCCAACTCCCGCCCCATCCGCCGCGCCCCCGCCATGAACCCCCTCCCCAACGTCGCCCTCTGCCTTCTCCTCGCCGCCCCCAGCCTCGCCGCAGACCTCCCCCTCGCCCTTCCCCCCACCGAAACCCTCGTCTACAAACGCGCCGCCGACCGCGAACTGAAACTCTTCATCGAAAAACCCGCCGCCTGGCAAGCCTCCGACCAGCGCCCCGCCCTGCTCTTTTTCTTCGGCGGCGGCTGGGTCGGCGGCAGCCCCGCCCAGTTTCTCCCACAAAGCCGCTACCTCGCCAGCCGCGGCATCATCGGCATTCGCGTGGAATACCGCACCCTTTCCCCCAGCGAACCCGGCCCCCCCACCATCTGCTGCGCCGACGCCAAATCCGCCCTCCGCTGGGTTCGCGGCCACGCCGCCACCTTAGGCCTCGACCCCCAACGCCTCGCCGCCGGCGGCGGCTCCGCAGGCGGTCACCTCGCCGCCTTCACCGCCCTCGTCCCAGGTCTCGACGACCCCCAAGACGACCTCGCCCTCTCCTGCCGCCCCAACGCCCTGGTGCTTTTTAACCCCGTCTTCGACAACGGCCCCGGCCAGTGGGGCCATGATCGCCTCGGCTCCCGCTACCAAGCATTCTCCCCCGCCCACCACATCTCCCCCCAGGCCCCTCCCACCCTCGTCTTCCTTGGCGATCAAGACCCCCTCATCCCCCTCACCACCCTTCAGCGCTTCCAATCTAACATGCAAGCCGCTGGGGCCCGCTGCCAAACCCACATCTTCAGCGGTGCCGCCCACGGCTTCTTCAACCGCGAACCCTATCTTACCCTAACACTCATTCAAACCGACCGCTTCCTCGCCTCCCTCGGCTGGCTCACGGGAGATCCAACTTTACAGCCACCCCCGCCATGACCCACACTCCCCTCACCCCCTTTGCCATGAAACGCCTCCTCCTCTCTGTCTTGCTAGGCCTCCTCCCCGGCCTCGCGCCCGCCGCCGCCCCCGCCAAGCCCAACATCGTCGTCATCTTCATCGACGACCTCGGCTACGCCGACATCGGCCCCTTCGGCGCCACCAAACAAAAAACCCCCCACCTCGACCGCATGGCCCGCGAAGGCCTCAAGCTAACCTCCTTCTACGCCGCCCCCGTCTGCTCCGTCTCCCGCGCCCAACTCCTCACCGGCTGCTACGGCCCCCGCATCTCCGTGCCTGGCGTCTACTTCCCCGGCCAAGCCGAGGGCCTTAACCCCAGCGAACACACCATCGCCGAGCGCCTTCGCGAACAAGGCTACGCCACCGCCTGCATCGGCAAATGGCACCTCGGCGACCAAGCCCCCTTCCTCCCTACCAAACAAGGCTTCGACCGCTACTTCGGTATCCCCTACTCCAACGACATGGCCCAACCCGCCCGCGGCACCACCGAACCCGTTTCCCCCCTCCTGCGCGACGACCAAGTCGCCGAACTCCTCACCAACCCCCAACAAAGCCGCCTCGTCGAACGCTACACCGCCGAAGCCACCCGCTTCATCCGCGATAACAAAGACCAACCCTTCTTCCTCTACTTCCCTCACTCCGCCGTCCACACCCCCATCTGGCCCGGCGAAGCCTTCCGCGGAAAATCTGCTAACGGCCGCTTCGGCGACTGGGTCGAAGAAATGGACTGGAGCGTCGGCCAAGTCCTCAATACCCTCCGCGACCTCCAACTCGACGAAAAAACCCTCGTCCTCTTCACCAGCGACAACGGCCCCTGGCTCGTCAAAGGCACCGACGGCGGCAGCGCCCTCCCCCTCCGCGGCGGCAAAGGCAGCACCTGGGAAGGCGGCGTCCGCGTCCCCACCCTCGCCCGCTGGCCCGGCCACATCAAACCTAACACCACCTCCGACGCCGTCGCCGGAACCATCGACCTCCTCCCCACCGCCCTCGCCCTCGCCGGCGGTACCCTGCCCGCCGACCCTCCCCTCGATGGCCGCGACCTCACCCCCCTCCTCCTCGGCCAAACCAACCAGTCCCCCCGCGAAGCCCACTTCTACTTCTCCGGCTACACCCTCCAAGCCGTCCGCCGCGGCCCCTGGAAACTCGCCATCACCCCCCAACCCGAAAAAGGTGTCCCAGCCCCCCACCCCGCCCAACCCCGCCTCTATAACCTCGATCAAGACATCGGCGAACAATCCGACCTCGCCGCCCAACACCCCGACCTCGTCGCCCAACTCCAAACCCTCGCCCAAACCATGAACGCCACCATCGGCGGCCCCCAGCCCACCTCCCGCCGCCCCCCAGGCCTCGTCGCCCAACCCCACCCCCTCTACCCCTTCGCCGAAGCCAAAGCCGATCAGCCCGTCAAACCCACCCCCTCCAAACCCTAGCCCCTCACAGCTCCCCCAGGGCACTAGCGATATCCAGCGACACTAAGTCCAAAAGTGCCTCGTTAGACATCTCCGTCAGCGGTATTTCCTCAGCCCCGCCCTTCCCGAGCAACTGCTGCGCGGTCTCCTGCTTCTCCGCGATCATCTTGTCGATCCGCTCCTCCAACGTGCCCATCGTGACAAATTTGTGCACCAACACATTCGCCTTCTGCCCAATGCGATAGGCCCGGTCCGTCGCCTGATTCTCCACCGCCGGATTCCACCAGCGGTCGAAGTGAATCACATGGCTCGCCGCCGTAAGCGTCAGCCCCGTGCCCCCAGCCTTGACGCTGAGCAGAAAAAAGGGCGGCCCCCCCGGCGCTTGAAACTGCTCCACTAATTTCTGGCGCTGCTTCACCGCCGTGCCCCCATGCAAAATCAAGCCAGGACGTCGAAAAATCGTAGTCAGGAAAGCATGCAGCGGATCAATGATCTCCCGAAACTGCGTGAAAATCAGCACCCGCTCCTGGCGCTCGGCGATCTCCTGACAAAGCTCCGCAAGGCGCTGAAACTTGCCGCTGTCCTCAGGAGCATAAATCCCATCCCCACTCCAATGGCTGCTGTGGTTGCAGACCTGCTTAAACTTCAGCAAATAGCCCACCACCAGGCCGCGCCGCGCCATCGGTTCTAACAAAGGATCCTTGAGGTCAATTTTCAACTGCTCCACCAGCTTCCCATACAAGATGGCCTGCTTGCGGCTCAAGGAACAAGCCGCCCTCAACTCCGTTTTGTCAGGAAGATCCGCTATGATCGTCTTGTCCGTCTTCATGCGCCGCAAAATATAGGGCTGAATCAGACGGCGCAGCGGCGCATAGCCGACCGACCCGTCCGCCAGCCCCTTCAAAAGCCGCGCAAACGCCGCCGTTCCCCCGAGCAGGCCCGGATTGAGAAAATCAAACAGCGACCACAAATCCCCCGGCCGGTTCTCCACCGGCGTGCCCGTCAGCGCCAAGCGCCAGCCCGCCCGCGTCTGCTTCACCGCTTTGGCCTGCGCCGTGCCCGCATTCTTAATCGCCTGCGCCTCATCCAAAATCACCGCCGTCCACGCCTGCTCCTGCAAGCCGGGACTGCGCTGCAATAACCCATAGGTCGTCAAAACCACCTCGAAACGCCCCACCACCTCCCCAGGATGCGCCAGGACCGCGTCCAGTTCCTCCCGCGGCGTGCGCGAAGGATGCGCCGCAAAAATCCTCAACTGCGGCGCAAATCGCTCGAATTCCGCCAGCCAATTCCCCAGCAAACTAGCCGGCACTACCAACAACACCGGCCCCCCACTCCCGCCCTCCGCACTCGCCAGCAGCGCAATCACCTGCAGCGTTTTTCCCAAACCCATGTCGTCCGCTAAACAAGCCCCCAATCCCAAGCGGCGCATCAAGCGAAGCCAACCCAAACCCTTTTCTTGATAGGGACGCAGCACCGCCCGAATCTGCGGAGCCGCCTCCGCCCCCGGCCGCCGCAACTGCTCTAGCACCTCCGCTAAATGCTTTCCCGCCACCACCTCCGACCAGTTAGCAACCACCTCCGCCGCCTCCGCCGCCCCCGCATTTCCCCCCGGCACAAAACCCGCCAGATAGCGCATGCCCTCATGAAAACTTAAGCCCCCTCCCTGGTGCGCCGCCGCCACCTTCCCCCAATGATCCATCACCTGCCCGAGCCGCTCCCGATCAATCTCCACCCACTGCCCCCGCAAATTCACCAGCCCCGTCCCACTGCGCTTGATCTGCGCCCAGTCCTCCGCGCTCAGCGGCGTGCCATCCAAGGTCGTCTCCACCTCAAATCGCAACATCGCTCCCACCCCTAACACCGATTCCTCCGCGTCCAGCTTAACCTGCACCGTGGGCCGCGCCGGCCGCCCCCCCTTCCACCAATCCGGCACCTTCAGCACTAACCCCGCCGCCTCCAGCTCCGGAAGATCCCGAATAAACCGATAGGCCTCCCCCGGCTGCCACGCCAGCGCCTGAAAGACGCGCCGCGATTCCAGCAATTCGCCCACCCACGGAATGCTCCCCGCCGCCGCGCGCACCGGATCCAAAATGGCGTCCAACGTCCGCTGGTCCTGCGCCGCCGCATAGCGCTGCAGCGCCCGCCCCAGCGGCACATGCTGCGGCGTCCCAGCCGCACTGAGGGCATCCGCATACGTCGCCAAAAAGGCAAAAGGCTTCTCCGGATCCCGCTTATTTTCCGCTAAATGAAAGGTCACCCGCCCTACCAAATGCCACCCCGCCCGACTCCCCTGCAGCCACCCATCCAAACCCTCCGGCAACCCCGCGCAGGCCGCCTCCAGCGCCCGACCCGCCCCTTCCCAAACCTCCGCCAAGCCCTCCGCCCGCAGATATTCCGCCCCCGGAAACGGCGGGGCCTCCTCCACCCACCTCTCCAAAGCACCACGCCCCACCGTCGGCGGCGGCGGCGCCACCTGGCGCGTCCGACACACCTGCGCCATCCATTGATGGCTAAACCGCTGCAACCACGCCAGCGCCGCCTCTTGCGGCACTTCCTGCGCCGCACTCGCCGACCAGCGCAGCATCTCCAGCCCCAGATACCCCCCCGCATCGCCCGACAACACCAGCCTCCCACTCGGAAGG
This sequence comes from Akkermansia muciniphila, assembly GCA_943331195.2. GTDB lineage: Bacteria > Verrucomicrobiota > Verrucomicrobiia > Verrucomicrobiales > V1-33 > CAIZWU01. Next base: position 6,070 of record CALQKQ020000082.1, read on the forward strand.
CAACTCACAGGAGGTAAAATGGGTTCAGTCGACATAGCCAAAACGCAAACCTTCCCATAGGCTTCCCAAAGAAAAAATCGATGGCAGATTGTCCCCAATCCAAGGCCGCCGCCGACCTGCTGTCCCCTGAAGCCCCCTCCTCACTCCATGCACCTCCCCTCCCTCCCCACCGCTGCTCTCGCCGCCCTCGCCCTCGCCGGCTCACTCGCCGCCGGGGAAGTCCACCCCCTTTTCAACGGCCGCGACCTAACCGGATGGAAAACGCCTTCCCCCAATCCCTTTTGGACCGCCGCCGATGGCCAAATCACCGGCACCAACGACCCCGCCCAACACGGCTCCATGCTCTGGACCGAACAAAGCTACGGCGACTTCACCCTCGAAGCCGAGGCCCGCTGGGAGGGCGAAATCGACAGCGGCTTCATGCTCCGCCGACCCGAACTCCAGCTCCAAATCGGCGTCTCCCGCAGCCTCAAAAAAGACATGACCGGCTGCTTCTACCTCGGCGCCTACCCCGAAGCTGGCCAAGCCCGCGAGCGCGCCACCCTCATCAAACCAGGCGCTTGGAACCACTTCAAAATCCGCGCCCAAGGCCACACCTTCACCGTCTGGATCAATGGCTCCCCTGCCGTCACCTATCAAAACCCTAATTTCGCCGCCCCCGGCCCCATCGGCCTCCAAATCCACCCCGGCCTACCCATGAAAGTGGCCTTCCGCCACCTCACCATCCAAGAGCCCTAAAGGCCCGCCCCTCCAGTGGGTCTTGCAATGCAACCTCGCTGGCGGATTCTCCCGCCCCATGACCCAACCTCCCCCGCTCCCGCCGCCCCACCCGCCCTGGTGGCAGTGGATCAACTGGCTCGCCCTCGACGCCGTCGCCGTGGCCTTGGCCTGGCTCCCCGTCTTCGCCGCCATGACCGGTGCCCGCCTCACCCCCATCAACTACACCGTGCTCGGAGCCGCCGTCTGGATCGTCTATCTCCTCGACCGCCTCCTCGATGGCAGCTCCGGACAGGGCACCGCCGCCCGACACGCCTTCGCCCGTCGCCGCGCCCTTTGGCTGCTCCCCCTCATGGCCGCCGTGGCCCTCAGCGCCCTCTGGGCCGCCCTCCACCACCTCCGCGGCGTCACCCTCCACGCCGGCGTGAACCTAGCCGGCGCCGTCCTGCTCTACTTTGCCATCGTCGGCGCCACCCGCTGGAAACCCCTGCGCCAACTCCTTCTCCTCCTCCTCGGCTTAGCCCTCACCGCCCTGCTCGTCAGCACCGGCCTCGCCCTCGCCCTCCTCCCTGACGACTTCTCCGGCCCCTCCCCTTTCCTCATCTGGCAAGCCCTCGCCGCCGCCGCCCTCCTCACGCTCCTCTTCCGCAAACCGGCCCAACCCGCCCCAGCACGCCCCTGGATCCTCCTCAAAAAAGCCTTCGGCGGCTACCTCTTCGCCCTCGGTGTCGCCCTCGCCCCCTTCGCCCATCTGCAAGACTGGGACGGCCTCCTGCGCGGAACCCCCGTCCTCCTCTTCGCCGCCACCTGCGCCGCCAATTCGCTCGGCATCCGCCTGTGGGAAGACCCTCAACATCCCCAAGTCCGCTCGCTCGCGCCCCTCTATCCCTGGCTCTTGGCCGCCCTCGCCGCCGCCGCCGCCTTCTCTCTCCCCCAAGCCGATGCCTGGTCCCGCCCCCTGCTCGGCGGCGTGGCCGCCTGCGCCCTCGGCTTCGCCGCCCTCCATGCCCTCCGCCACCGCTTCCCCCCCGGCGCCGCTACCCTCGCCGCCGACGGCTGGATGGTGGCCGTCGCCTTGATCCTCCAACACCTCGCCCCAACCCCTCCCCACTAAACCTCCCGCAGCCCCCCACCACAGCCGCGCCTCCCTCCAAAGCATCCACTGCAAACCGCTCAAATTACCCGGTAATTTGCCGCCCGATGATGCCCCCACCGGGCGAGGCAACGGGCAGGCCGCCCCCAAAACCCTACCCCCGCCGCCAGCGCGCCATGTAAAACCCATCCCAGCCAGTCTCCGACGGCGCTAGGCTCCGCTCCTCCTCCAGCGTAAACTCCGCGTGTCCCGCGCTAAACCAGGCCGCCTGCGCCTGGTTTTCCGAAGGCAACACCGAGCAGGTTGCATACACCAGCTTCCCCCCCGGCTTCACCAAGGCCGCCCCGCGCTCCAGCACCTCCCGCTGCACCGCCTGCACCCCCGCCAGGCTCGCCGCCGTAATGCGATATTTTAAATCCGCCTGCCGCCGCAGCGTCCCCGACCCGCTGCACGGTGCATCCACCAACACCCGATCGGCCTGACCCGCCATCGCGGCCAGCGAGGCCTCCGAAACCACCGCCGTCCGCACCTTCACCGTCGCCCGCGCCGCCCGACCCCGCAGCGTTTCCAGCTTTCCCTCGTGCTGATCCATCGCCAACAAATCTCCCTTCCCCTCCATCAGCGCCGCCAAATGCAGCGTCTTGCCGCCCGCCCCCGCGCACAAATCCACCACCCGCATTCCCGGCGCCACCTGCACAAACGGCGCCACCTGCTGCGACCCCGCATCCTGGATCTCAAAACGCCCACTCTCCCGCAATTGGTTCGACACCGCCTTCCCCTCCGCCACCCGCAAGCCCTGGGCACACCCTTCCACTAACTCCACCACCACCCCCAGCGCCTCCAACTCCGCCTTCACCGAAGCCACGTTGCCGCGCCGCGGGTTCACCCGGAGAAAAATCGGCGCCGCCTGGTTCAGCGCCGCCAATTCCACTTCCCAGCGCCCCCCCAACTCCGCCTCCCCCAAGGCATCAAAGGCATCCCCTAGCGACTCCCTCACCGCACGCGGCATCCCCGCCAGCGCCGCCTCCCGCTCCGCCGCCGCGCCCGCCTCGGGCCAAGTCGCCCACTCCGGCCGCGCATAACCCTGCTGCTCCCACCAATACCCCGCCAAAGCCCACCAGTCCCCCGATCCCGCTAACACCTCCAGCCGCCGCCGCCACCGCACCACCTCATACACCGTCTCCGCCACCATCGCGCGATCCCGCTTCCCCCACTTGGGATGCGCCCCCATGGCCCGCGCCACCGCCCGATCCGCCACCACGCCCTCTTCAAAAATCGCGCGCAACACCCCCACCGCCGCCTCCGCCAAAATCCGATGTAATTTTTTCTCCATACAGCCACCGGACCGCCCGCCGCTTCCCTTTGCAAGAGCGCGCCTGAAACGAATCCTGCGCCGCCCTCGTTTCCATGCCACCCTTCCTCCCATGAAAGTCCTCCTCCTCTTCGCCTTCCTCCTCGCGCTCCCCACTGCTCAGGCCGAGTCCAAACCGGCCCCGGTCCCCGCCGCCGCCCCCCTGAGCGTCACCTTCCAGATTCCCACCATGGCCTGCGCCGCCTGCGCTGGCAAAATCAAGGCCGCCCTCAAAGCCCAGCCCGGCCTCACCCTCAACGCCATCAACCTCAAGGAAAAACGCGCCGTCGTCACCCTCGACCCCACCAAGACCGACCGCGCCACCGTCGCCGCCGCCCTCGCCGCCGCCGGTTTCCCCTCCTCCCCCCCCTGAGGCCCTTGGGCTCCCGCTAGGAGGACCCTCGCCCCTCCTAGCGCAACGCCACCGGAAACGCCTTCAGCAGCCCCGCCATCACCTTGGCGTGCGCCGCATCCACCTCCGCCGCCGCCAAGGTCCGCTGCGGATCCCGGTACGTTAGACTGTACGCCAAGGACTTCCGCTCCGGTGCCAACTTCTGACCCGTCGGATCCGCGAACACATCAAACAGCACCGCCCCGGTCAACAGCGGCTCTTTACACGCCGCAAAAAAATCTTCCAACTTCCCCTGCCCAAGATCCACCGGAACCTCCAAGGCGATGTCCCGACTCACCGCCGGAAAACGCGCCAATTCATCGAACTTCACCTCCCGGCTCATCGCCTTGGCCAGCAAGCCCGCATCCAACTCCGCCACATAAAACGGATGCCGTCCATCCAGCGCCCGCACCCGAGCCGGCCGCAGCTGCCCACAAAGCCCCACCGACTTCCCATTCACCACCACTTGCGCCGCTAGCAGCAGCCGCGCATGCCCGATCGGCTTCAGCTTCACCCGCACCCCAGGACACAGCGCGTCCAACACCGCGCGCAACTCCGCCGCATCCGCCACCGCCGGCTCCGGCCGATTCCACGCCGCCGGACTCACCGGCCCCGACAACACCAGCGCCAAGCCCTCCTTCTCCACCGCCTTGCCCTCCGGCCCACTCGCAAAAAGCGTGCCCATCTCAAAAAACCGCAGGCTGCTCGACCCCATCCGGATATTCCGCGCCGCCGCCCCTAACAGCCCAGGCAGCAAACTCGGCCGCATCACCGTGTGGTCGTCGCTCAGCGGATTGCTCAACCGCAACTCCGCCAACACCTGCGGCGTCGTCCCCAGCGCATCCTCCAGCTGCCCACTCGAAATCAACTTGATCGTCTGCGCTTCAAACAAGCCCTGCCCCACCAAACGCTGCCGCAGCCCCATCTTGAAATCGTAAGCCACATCCGCCCCGCTCGCGGCCACAAACTCCCCCGCCATGCTCGAAGGAATCCGCGCAATCCCATAAACCCGCGCAATCTCCTCCACCAAATCCACCGAGCGCTGCACATCCTGCCGGTAGCCCGGAATCGCAAACACCAAGCCCCCCTCGTCTTTCAAATTCAGCCTGGTCAAAATGTCCACCACCTCGGCCTCACTCACCGCCACCCCCAGCAGGCGCTGCGCCCGCGCCAAATCCAAGGCCACCCGCCCGCTC
>CALQKQ020000083.1 GCA_943331195.2 Akkermansia muciniphila
AGATTTCATGGCCGACCATCTCGGCGGCCAAGCGGCCGACTACGATGTCCTCGTCGATTTCGCAGAACTCAAAAATGGCAACTACACCGCTTGGCAGCAACTCCTCGCCCTAGCGAACTCCGGCCTCAATGACGCCGCGTTTCTCAAATCCCAAGGCAAAAACCCCGACGGCACCCCCAAGCCGAATTTTCCCGTGCTCCTCCACGCCGACAGCCTGATCGACTACATGCTGCTGCACCTTTTCCACGGCGCCGACGACTGGCCGAACCACAACTGGTGGGCCGGCCGAGCCACCCGCAACCCCACCGCCCTCAACGACGGCTTCCATTTCTTTGCCTGGGATCAGGAAATCAGCAACGTCAATGTGCTCTATGAACGCAGCTCCTGGCAAAGCGCTCCTGCCAAATACGCCGACGCTAACGCCCCCAATACCCCAGCCCAGATCTACGACAGCCTGCGGAAAAATAGCCCCGAATTCCGCCTCCGCTTCGCCGACCACGTCCAGCGCCACCTCTTCAACGGCGGAGCCCTCAGCCCCGCCGCCATCACCGCCCGCTGGCAGGCCCGCGCCGCCGAAATCAATCTAGCCATCGTCGCCGAATCCGCCCGCTGGGGCGACTACCAAGCCAACCTCACTCGCCCCGGCCAACCCTACCGCCGCGAGGTCGAATGGCTGGCCCAGCAAGCCAAAATGGTCTCCTCCTACTGGCCCGCCATCGGACCCGCCGCCCTCCAGCGCTTCCGCGCCGCCGGACTGTTCCCCTCGGTGCAGGCTCCCTCCCTCAACCAACACGGCGGCACCTACCGGCCAGACTTCCGCGCCACCCTGACAAATCCTAGCACTTCCGGGACGATCTACTACACCCTGGACGGCTCCGACCCCCGCCGCGCCGGCGGCACCCTCTCACCCTCCGCCCAAAGTTACCTCCTGCCCTTCCCCCTCAGCGGAGCCCCCAGCCTGCGCGCCCGAATCCGCAGCGGCACTACCTGGAGCGCCCTGCTCGAAGCTAGCTTTACCGCCGATCCCGACCGCGACCGCGATAGCTTGCCCAACGACTGGGAATCCGCCCACGGCCTCGATCCCGACGCCCCCGCAGACGCCCTAGCCGACCCAGACCACGACGGCTTTACCAACCTAGCAGAATACGCCGCCAACACCGACCCCCAAGACCGCGCCAGCGCCTTGATCGCCATCCCCTCGCTTTCCCAGGGCGCCTGGCACCTCCGCTTCACCGCCCAAGCTGGACGGCGCTACCGCCTCGAAGGCAGCACCACCTTGCAAGCATGGGTCGCCCTGCAAACCCGCCCCGCCGCCACCTCCCCAGCGGAAGTGGCCTGGCTGCTCCCCTCGGACAGCCCTTACCGCTTTTTCCGCATCGCCGCCGCCCTAGAATAGAAGGTCCACCCCTCGATTTTTCTTGGAGGTAGCCGCCGCCGAAGACTAGGTTGGCCCCATGAACTTTTCCAGATTGTGTCCAAGCTGGTGGCGGCGTCTCCTCGCCCTGGCTTCCCTCATGGCCGCCGCCGCGCTGCCCGCCCAAGAGGTCAATTATTGCCTCACCCGCCCCCTCATCGCCAGCTCCCAAGTCGTCCCCGGCTTCCCCCTGGAAAACCTCACCGACGGCAACCGCACCACCTACACCCTGCCCAACGACGGCAGCGGCACCCTGGGATTTTATTATCAAATCGACCTCGGCCAGGTCCGGGAACTCGATCGCGTGGTGCTCTGGCAACGCAAGGATTGCTGCCCAGAACGCCTGCGCCGCTACCGCGTCAGCCTCTTCGGCGAAGCCGGCGGCACCGTCGGCACCTTGAACTGGAGCGGAACCCTCCACCTCGATGGCTCCTTCGCCGCCGTCGGCACCGGAGACACCATCCGCGCCGAACAAGGCACCGGAACCAGCTTCTCCGGTAGATACTTGCGCATCGAAAACCGCAGCGGCGAGTCTTCCAATCCCCAAATCGCCGAAGTCGAAGCCTATCCCTCCCCCCTGCCCGTCATCCAGCGCTTCGACACCGACGCCGGCAACCTCACCGCCTCAGGAAATCCCACCCGCCCCACTCAGGCCACCGTCACTTGGCAAGTCGATGCCGCCACTTCCTGGACCCTCAGCCCCTCGCCCGGCCCCCTAACCTCCGCCAGCGGCAGCCTCAGCCTCAGCCCCGCCGTCACCACTCGCTACACCCTAACTGCCACCAACGCCGCAGGGTCCCGCAGCGCCACCCTCGTCATCGGAGTCGACGAACCCGAACAGCCTCCCTTCATCGCCGAATTCGTGGCCGCGCCCAACGCCAGCTACCTCGACGAAGACGGCGAGGGGCAAGACTGGATCGAAATCGCCAATCCCAACCCCTTCGCCCTCAGCCTAGAGGGCTACCACCTCACCGACGATCCCTCCCAGCCAGCCCTCTGGACTTTCCCGGCCATCAGCATTCCCGCCCAAGGCCGCCGCCTCGTCTTCGCCTCTGCCAAGGACCGCCGCCTCGCCAGCGCCCCGCTCCATACCTCATTCTCCCTCAAGGCCTCCGGAGAATATCTCGCCCTCGTCGCGCGCGACGGCCGCACCGTGCTCAGCTGCTTTCCGAGCGACTACCCCGAGCCGCCCCAATTCCCGAAACAATACCAGGGCTCCAGCTATGGAATCGATGCCACCGGCCAAACCCGCTACTTCAGCCCCGCGACTCCGGGAGCCGCCAACGGCCCCGGCTTTGTCGGCGTCGTCGAGGACACCAGCTTCAGCGTGAAACGGGGCCTATTCACCACTCCCCAAACCGTGGCCCTCACCACCCCCACGCCCGGCGCCACCATCCGCTACACCCTCAACGGCACCGCCCCCACCGCCACCGTCGGCCTAACCTACAGCACCCCCCTACTCATCTCCACCACTGCCGTGCTGCGGGCCGCCGCCTTCAAAGAAGGCTATGCCCCTACCAACATCGATACCAATACCTACATCTTCCCCGAGTCCGTAAAAAATTCCGCCGTCATGGCGACCACCATCACCAAAAGCGCCACCTACGGCCCCCAGGTCGTCGCCGCTCTCACGGACCTTCCGAGCTTTTCCCTCGTCACCCCGATCACCATCCCCAACGGCATCGACGTCCCCGCCTCCCTCGAACTCATCGAGCCAGGCGCCCCCCCCGGCAGCGGGTTCCAGGAAAACTGCGGCATCGAACGCTTCGGCGGCGACTACACCGATTTCGCCAAAAAAAGCTTCCGCGCCCACTTCCGCCAAAGCTACGGCGCCGGCCGCCTCAACTACCCGCTCTTCACCAACTACGCCCGCGGCACCACTCCCGTCGAATCCTTCAACGCCTTGGAATTCCGCAGCGGCTCCCACGACATGGTAGACCGTGGCTTCTATCTTTCCAATCCCTTCACCGATGCCCTGCTCCTCGATATGGGATCGCTCAATCCCCACGGCCGCTGGGTCCACCTCTACTACAATGGAAGCTACTGGGGCGTCTATCACCTGCGCGAGCGCTGGGATGCCGACCACCAATCCGACTACCTCGGCGGCGACGCCAAGGCCTATGAAGCCATCAACGGCAACCTCAACGTAGGCGGTTGGGCCGAGCCGGGCAATCCCTACGACGGCGACGGCAGCGCCTGGGCTCGAATCAAATCCCTCCGCGGCAACTACGCCCAGCTCAAAGCCTACGTCGATGTCCCACAATACATCGACTACATGCTCATGTTCATGTTTGGCGACTCCGAGGATGAGTTTCGCTGCGCCGGGCCCGCCGGGCCAGGCACCGGTTTCAAGTTTCTCCTCAACGACGCCGACGGCTGGCTGCGCAACTCCGCCGGAGACAAAACCGGGCGCGGTGCCCCCGGACGGCAATCGGGCGACGGCCCCGGCAGCGTCTTCTCCATGCTCTATAAAGAAAATAACCCCGACTATCGCATCCTCCTAGCCGACCGCATTCAGCGCCACTTTTTCAACGGCGGCGCCCTCACCCCAGCGCGCAACGCCGCCCGCCTCAGCGAGCTAGCCAACGCCCTCGAACGCCCCTTCATCGTGGAAAGCGCCCGCTGGAGTTACCGCACCCCCTCAACCTGGCTTTCCTCAAAAAACGCTATTCTGAATTCCTGGTTCCCCACCCGCACCGCCGCCGTCCTAACCCATCTTCGCGGCGCAGGCTTTTTCCCCACCCTCGCGGCCCCCCTCTTTTCCCAGCGCGGCGGCAGCGTCGTCGCCGGCACCCGTATCAACCTCACCAGCCCCACCGGTACGGTTTTCTATACCGCCGACGGCTCCGATCCCCGCCTGCCCGGCGGGGCCCTCTCCCCCAAGGCCATTCAAGTCCCCAATGGCCTAACGACCGATACGGTCATCCCCACCGGAGCCACCTGGCGCTACTTCGCCAACGACCTCGGCCTCGGAGCCAGCGACGTCGTCGTCGGCCACCCCAGCTACGACCGCAGCCACTGGAAACACCCTAGCTTCGATGACAGCACCTGGCCCGAAGGCCCCGCCGAATTCGGCTATGGCGAGGGCGACGAAGCCACCGTGCTGCCCTTCGGGGATCCGGCCAATCGCTTCATCTCCAGCTACTTCCGGCGCACCTTCGCCCTTCCCCCCGTCCCCGCCCTCACCGCCGCCTCCCTCCGCCTCAAGCGGGACGACGGTGCCATCGTCTACGTCAATGGCGTGGAGCGGGCCCGCAGCGGCCTCACGGGAGTCGCCACCGGCACCACCCTCTCCGCAGGGGCCGCCGACGACGGCAAAACCTTCCTCAGCTTCGCCCTTCCCATCGCCAGCTTCCAGGGCGGCGACAATACCCTAGCCGTTGAGTTGCACCAGTCCTCCGCCATCGGCAGCGATGCCAGCTTCGACGCCGAACTCGCCCTCACCCGAACCATCGGTGGCCCCATCGGGGTCGAAATCACCCGCAGCACCTGGCTGCGCGCCCGCGTCCTCAACGGCACGACCTGGTCCGCCCTCGACGAGGCCTTTTTCCTCGTGGAACCTCTCCCCGTGGCACCAGGCGACTTGGCCATTGCCGAACTCAACTACCATCCCAGCGGCCTCGGCCAGGAAGAGTTCCTCGAATTGCAAAACATCTCGCCCAAAGCCGTCAACCTGCGCGGCTGCCGCTTCACCGAAGGCATCCAATACACCTTCCCGGACAACCGCGACGTCCTCCTCGCCCCCGGCCAGCGCCTCGTCCTAGCCGAGGACCTCCCCGGCTTTCAAGCCAAATATGGTCTCGCCCTCGAAGTCGCCGGCCGCTACTTCGGCACCCTCGCCAACGAAGGCGAAGCGCTCATCCTCGTCGCCGCCAATGGCACCGAACTGATCCGCACCAGCTACGACGACGCCGCCCCCGGGCCCGCCGCCGCCGACGGCGCCGGTGCCACCCTGGTCCGCCGCGAAGGCCCAAACAGTACCGCCACCTGGCGCAGCAGCGCCACGCCCGGGGGAAGCCCCGGCGGCAAGGACACCGTCCCCTTCAAAGGCGACCCTAACGCCGACTCCGACGGCGACGGCCTCAGCGCCTGGGCCGAATACGCCCTCGGCAGCAGCGATGCCCTCAGCTCCGCCGGCACCCCCGCCCTCTCCGCCGCTCCCCCCGTAGACCGCCTGCTCCAAGTCTCGTTCCGCCGCTCCCTCGGAGCAGAAAACGTCACCTATAGCCTAGAGACTTCCACCGACCTCACGACCTGGTCCCCACCCGCCGCCGCCCCCGCGCTCGCCGCGCAGCGCGAGCACGGCGACGGGACCGTCACCGAAACCTGGACCCTCACCCCCACATCTCAGGGTGCCACTTTTGTCAGACTCCGACTGAGCGCACCGTGATGTTGGAACAGGCGAAACGGCCCTAATTTATCCTAACAGCCATTCTTCCTCAGCGCCCCTTCTCGCGGATGTCGTGATAGCGATCCGCCGCAGGCTGTTCCAAGCGGGTGATCTGCCCGCTTGGCCAGGCGATTTCCACGGAGTCCACCGCGGCGGTCTTCCCCAGCCCAAAGTGGGCGCTGCGGGCGTGTTGCGCCGTGAAAGAATCGCCCGTGACGATGGCGCGCACCCGCGTCCGCCCGCCGCCGCGAACCGTGATCACGGCTCCCTCCGGAGAGGGGCTACCGGGGCCCGAGGGCAGGCGTATTCCGATCCAGTGGCCTGGCAGGCTCGCCTGATTGCGCAGCACGTGGAGCCGCTGGCTCATGGTGTCGGTGCGGTATTCCACCACCGCAAGGTCCACCGCGCCGTCCCCATCCAAGTCGTCGCTAACCACCGCCCGAGCATCAAATTCCTGAGCCGCGCCCAGCAAGAAGGCTACGTTTTCGAAGCCGTTGCCGGAACGATTGAGGAACAAGGCATTGTGTTCAAAACCATTCCAGGAGAACTCCTTTCCCAATTTGCTGCCGAGTTCACTTTTATAAAACTCATTCAAAACGGGATTGGCCTTAGAGCTGCCGGTGTAGAGATCATGGCACCAAAATTTGGTGCAATAATCCTTGGCGCTGCTGCCGCTGAGGTGCCCATTGGCGACATACAAATCGTCGTCCCCATCGCGGTCGAAGTCCGCCGTGGTCGAGCCCCAGGACCAACCACTCCGCGCCGCCGACGCCGCGAAGGCAGGCTGTTCAAAGCGCTGGCCCCGCGACAGATAGAGCCGATTGCCGTAGCTCATCGGCGCCCGCATTTTGGTGTATTCCTCAAAACCAGCGCGGGCCAGCCCCAGCGAATCCAGTCGGCGCGCCGTGGTCGAACTCATCCCCACCATGTAGAGGTCTAACTTGCCATCACCGTCGTAGTCCCCAAAAGTGTGCGACATGCCGAAAGCATGGCGCTCATCCACCCGGCTCGCCGTGACGTCTTCAAAGGTCCCGTCGCCTCGGTTATGATAGAGGTCCAGCCCGGAAAAATCCGCCACCACCGCGAGATCGAGATGCCGGTCGCCATCTAAGTCAATCAACGAAGCGCTAAAGGTGCGGCGGTTCCGCTTGGCCGCTAAGCCGGCGGCCTCGGTGCCGTCGCTGAAGTGGCCGCTGCCGTCGTTGATCAGCAAATAATCAGGAAATCCATCGTTAGCGTCATGATAGGGGGTAGGCATGGAACCCTCCGCATAGGGGGCCTTCCATTGGCCCGCGAAAACATCGAGGTCGCCGTCCCCATCCACATCACCCGCCGTCAAAACGTGCAGGTTCGACAGCTTTCCCGCAAAGCAAGCTTGGCCCGCCCCTGGAAAAACCCCACCCGCCTGACCCGCGAAAAGCAGCAGGGTCTGGTCCGGTGCCGAGCCGCTCAAGTAATCGGGATGCCCATCCCCCGTGAAATCCGCGAGAATGCCCGCCTCCATCGGTTGCCGGATGCCCTGAGCCAAGAAATCGCGTTTGGCGAAGCGGAAGTTGCCTAGGTTGGTGTAGACCAGATTGCAGCCCGCCAGGATGATTTCGGAAAGGCCATCGCCGCTCAAATCGTGCATCAAAATGGGACTGGTGCGCGGGAAGCGCCCGGGGGCCAACACCTTCGGATCTAACACTTCTTTCTCCTCGAACATCGGGGCTCCCTTGCGGGCTAACAGGCGCAGGTTGGCCGGCTCGATTTCATCGGCCACCGGCTCGGCGGATTCATCCGCGGCCAGGCGCCAGCGCACCAAAAGCTGGCCGCGCGCGATGACCCGCTGTTTGCTGCCCCCGAAGAGGGCATGGATTTCAAAGGAAACCGTGGAGCGCGCGGGTGCCTGAGCCGTGGCCGGTTCAAACTTGCTGTGGTGCCACTCCGACTGGGCGATCTGCCAACCGGCCCCTTGCAGGGAGGCCAAGAGGGCCTCGTAGTCGGCGTGGGACAAGCGGCGCTGGGGGGGCGCAAAATCCGCCGGCAGGATGCCCTCCAGTCCTAGATCGGAAGGGGCCCCCGGCTGGGCCGTGCCGAGGATGAGTTGGTTAAAAGGAAAGGCCTTGAGCGCGGCAAACGGTTGCCCTTGGCGCATGGCATCCCACAGCCGCACAAAGGCCTGCTCGTGCCGCTGGGCGGCGGTTTCGGCGGCGTAGAGCGTGCCATCCAACACCCGCCGCTCCTCCCCCAATTTCTCCACCGTCTCGGGAGACCCCGCTCCCCCCGCCGTCGGTGCCCCCACCGCAGAACCCGCCGCCAGCGCCAGCACCCCAGCGGCCCGCCAAGCCCACCCCCCAGAACCCTTTCGGAACTCGCTCATCATCGTCATTTTAAATAAGTTATAAAATAGCATAAAACCGCGCCACGATTCTGCGAGGATTCCCCCAAGGCGTCAATATTTTTTCATTAAAATCTCCCCAAAAAGCGCCGCCACAGGTTTTTCCTGTAGCCGAAACCCCGCCCACCTAGCGAGCTTATCTCCGGCACTCATATTGCGCCGCGACCTTGGCGCTGCCGGCCCCTCCACACGAAAAAACCCCTCCCACCGCAAGGTGAGAGGGGTCGTTTGGTTTAGCCTTCTAGGGCCGAATCAAGGATTCTGCCGGATGCGGTAGAACAACTTGGTCGGAGCCCCCGCTGGGAAGGTCGAGAGCAGACTGTGCACGTAGGTCGAGCCATTGCCCCCGGAGGCGATGTTGTCATCAATCTCATAGGACCAGGTCTGACCGAGGTTGGTGCTCGCCTGAAGGGTGTAGGTCTTCCCGGGCAGGGAATTCCACTTCAAGGTCACTTCCTGAGTCTCTTGGTTGAGCTTCATGCTCGTGATGGCAAAGGCCCCCGTGTTGATGCTGGTCGGACTGGCGCCGGAAGCCAACTGCATGATTTGTTCCTCCGTGAGGGATTCCCCGAAGACCGCGAAGTCGTCGATCATCCCCCGCGTGGCGCTCACTCCATTGCCATCGGCCCCGATGACCAAGTGGGTGAAGTCGTTAGGAATGCGATCCGCTCCTTCTCCGGAGAGCACGAGCACCCCGTTCTTCCAGACTTCTTTGGTGCCCCCGTTTTTCTGGAACACAAAGTGAGTCCATTCGCCCACCTGGACATCGCCAGGGCCATTGAGGCGCTGACTGCCTCCATTGCAGCAACCTGCGGAGTCGAAGTAGATGTCTCCACTGCTCCATGGCACGTGGGCCTGGAAGCCGCGGTTGCTGCCACCCGAGGAAGCCGAGGAAGCCCAGAAGGCACTGCTGTCGCTGATGGCGTCCAGCTTCTCCCAGAAGGAAACCGCCACCTGGTCAGGTTGGGTCACTTCGCCAGGAGTGGAGTCCGTCATGCGCCAGTAGCCCACCGGAGCGGATGTCAGCACCAGGTTGCTATAGGGAGTGGCTGGAGCCGCGTTGACGCCGTTGTCGAAGTGCGCCTTGATGACTTCATCGCTCAAGGCGGTGTTGTAGAAGGCCACTTCATCGGCATCCCCATTCCATGGGAAACCGACGTCAGCGCGGGAGCCCACGCTGAAGTTTCCGCCGGCACCGGGCACATAGGGCTTCACCGCGCTGGTGGCGCTGGGCACCCCATCCACGTAGACCGTGCCCAGCGTGCCATCCCATTTCACCACCACGTGCGTCCACACCCCGGGGACCGGAGGGGCTCCGTTATTGCCAGTGATATTCACCGCCGCAGCGAGGCCGTCGCCGTAGTAGGTGCGCAGGTTCCATCCGGTATCGCTTTGATAGATCAGCCAGCCCTTGCGGGGCGCTGCGAAATCACCACAGGAAATGGCACATGTCAGGGCACCGGCCCCCATGGACTCGGCAGGATTCAACCACACTTCTGCGGTCCAGGCTCCCGCCGGATTCAGGGCTTTGTCATAGGGCACCACGGTATTGAGGATTTTGGGCAAGTTGATCGCGGTGTCGGTGCTGCCCGGCAAAGCGCCAGGGACATCCACCACGCCGCTACCGATCAACATATTGCCATCAGTCCCGAGGGAGCCAAGGTTAGCGATCTGCTTCACTGGAGGAATGCCCAGGCCAAACCATTTCGCGGCCTCGACCCGGGCACCATTGGTACCGCCGGCACCGCCGAGGTTCATGGCGCGGTCAGCGCCCACTCCAGTCCGGCCTTCGGCGGCCTCGCTGTGCAGCGTCGTTCCGAGGAACTTGGCTTCAAAGCCGTGCTGCGAGTCCTTTGCCAGGGTGGGGTTCGCGTTGTCGTTGAAGTCCCAGAAGGCCAACAAGTCCAGCTTGGCAGGATTCATCAAGGGCACCGAAGTCTTCACATTAGGATCGGAAGGCCATTGGATTTCCGCCAGGTCCGGCCACTTGTCGCCATCGCTGTCCTGTTTGTTAGGGTTGGTTCCCGTGTTGCTCAAGCTGACGAAGATCCCCGTGTTGCTTTCGACGCCGTCGCTTAGCGAATCGCCGTCGCTGTCCACCTTGACGGGATCCGTGCCGGTGTTGAGCGCGCTCACCCAGAGGCCAGTCTTGGTTTCGGCACCATCGCTGAGGCCATCGCTGTCGGTGTCGGCCTTGTTGGGCAGGGTGCCGCCGAGATACTCCGTGATGTTGTCGATGGTGTCGCCATCGAGGTCGAGGAAGCGGTCGTCCAGGTTCTTGTTGAGGCCATTGGCCACTTCATAGGCGTCCTGCATGCCATCGCCATCGGCGTCGGCATTGGGCGGGACGATGCTCGCATCATTCGGCTTGGTGCCGGCGAAGAGCAGCGCAATCTCGGCGTCCGTGAGGGCGTCGCCGTACACGGCCACGTCGTCGATCAAGCCCGCCATGTTGAGATTTCCGCCATCCGTCCCCATGAGGAAGCGGGTGAAGTTCGTGGGCAAAGCAGAAGTGTTCACGCCTTCCTTGATTTTCACCCCATTGACCCAAATGGCTTTGGTGGTGCCGTTCTTGTTGACCACAATGTGCTCCCA
>CALQKQ020000084.1 GCA_943331195.2 Akkermansia muciniphila
AGCGCTTAGCGCCCCCGCCTTGACGGCTTGGAACGGAAACGCTATGGCGAGGAAATGCGCCGCCTCTCTCCGCTGATCCTATGGGCGATCACTTGTGTCATCGCCTGCTGCGCCGGTCCGCAGCCCCCCCCATTCGCCCAGACGAACCCTTCCCGACCTGCCGAGCCTACCACCAGCCCCCTGCAACTGCTCCGCCAGGAAGTCAAAGTCCTCCCCCGCTTGATTCCCAAAGGAAAATACGGCCGCCGCCTCTACCGGCCAATGCAGCCCCGCTTCATCACGATTCACTCCACGCAAAACCCCAACGGCGACGCCTTCGCCCACGCCCGGGCGCTCAACGCCGGTGCCCTCCGCGCCAAAAAGCGCCCTGGCGGCAACCGCATCGGCTTTCTCACCTGGCACTTCACGGTCCAAGACAACCTCGCCATCCAACACCTCCCCACCACCGAACAAGGCGAACACGCCGACTTCGACGGTCCCGGCAACAACTACTCCATCGGCATTGAAATGTGTGAAAACCGCGGCAACAACCTCGCCGCGACCATCGAGCGCACCGCCCGGCTCTCCGCCTATCTCATGTATTGTTACCGCATCCCCCTGCGCAACGTGGTCCCCCACTACCACTGGCCGCGCCGCGGCGCGAATCCACCCCACAAAAATTGCCCGCACTTCCTCATGGACAACGGTCGTCCCGGCCGCAAATGGAACTGGTTCCTCAGCCGCGTGCAAACCCACTTCCGGCGCCTCCAGCCCGGCCCCGCTCCCCGCCTCTAACTCACTTCACCCACTTTCCCCACCATCCCATGCCCCTTCCCTCTGCCATCCTCGTCACCGGCGGCGCCGGCTACATCGGCTCCCACACCGTGCGCCACCTCGCCTCCACCACCGCGGAACGCATCGTCGTGCTCGATTCCTTGGAGTATGGCCACCGCGACGCCCTCGTCTCCGACAACGTCGAACTCGTCTGCGGCAACATGGCCGACCCCGCCGTCATCGCCGAAATCTTCGCCCGCTATCACATCAGCGCCGTACTCCATTTTGCAGCCTACGCCATGGTGGGCGAATCCATGAGCGAACCTCTCAAGTATTATTCTAACAACCTAGCCGCCCCCCTCGTCCTCCTCGAAGCCATGCGGCAACACGGCACCCGCCACTTCATTTTCTCCTCCACCTGCGCCACCTTCGGCAATCCCCAATACGTCCCCATGGACGAGGTTCACCCGCAGCAGCCCATCAATCCCTACGGCCAGAGCAAGCTAATGTTAGAGCAAGTCCTGCGCGACTGCGACCAGGCCTTGGGCATCCACCACGTCATCCTGCGCTACTTCAATGCGAGCGGCTGCTCCGCCGACGGCCTCATCGGCGAGGACCACACCCCGGAAAGCCACCTCATCCCGCGCACCCTCATGGCCATCACCGGTGAGGCTCCTCACGTCACCGTCTTCGGCACCGACTACCCCACTCCTGACGGCACCTGCATCCGCGACTACATCCACGTCCAAGACCTCGCCGAAGCCCACGTGCTCGCTCTGCAGTACCTCCGCAGCGGCAAGCCCTCCACCCACCTCAACCTCGGCACCGGCACCGGCGTCAGCGTCCGCGAGATCATCCAACTCGCGGAGTCCGTCACCGGCCAATCCGTCCCCGTCGTGCTAGGCCCCCGCCGCGAAGGCGACCCTCCCGAACTCGTCGGCAACCCCGCCAAAGCCAAAGCCGTGCTCGGCTGGGAAGCCCGCTACCGCGACCCCCGCGCCATGGTCGAATCCGCCTGGGCCTGGCTCACCGGCCCCCGCAAAGGACGCTACCCCGCCAACTAGGCACCCCTGCCTCCCCGCATGGCGGCGCCCCCAGGCTTGACCAGCCCCCTGCCCCGCCGTATCCCTCCGCGCTGGCTCCCCCTTCCGCCAGACCGCCCCGCTCCCTCATGGTCTCGATCCAAATCCGCCACCTAACGAAACATTTCGGGAGCACCCTCGCCCTCGATGACGTCAATCTAACCATTGAATCTGGCGAGATGTTCTTCTTGCTAGGCCCAAGCGGCTGCGGAAAAACTACCCTCTTGCGCCACATTGCCGGCTTCTACACCCCGGACCAAGGCCAACTCCTCTTCGACCAACGCGACATCACCAACCTCCCGCCCCACAAACGCAATACCGCCATGATGTTCCAAAGCTACGCGCTTTGGCCCCACCTCACCGTGGGAGAAAACGTCGCCTTCGGCCTGGAAGAACGCAAACTCCCCCGCGCCCAAATCGACTCCCGCGTCCAAGAAAGCCTCCAGATGGTCCGCCTGGGCCACCTCGCCGACCGCAAAATCAACCAACTCTCCGGCGGACAACAGCAGCGCGTCGCCCTGGCCCGCTCCCTCGCGGTGCGCCCCGATGCCCTCCTCCTCGATGAACCGCTTTCCAATCTCGACGCCAAACTGCGCCTCGAAATGCGCTCCGAAATCCGCCGCATCTGCAAAGAATTTGGCGTCACCGCCGTCTATGTCACCCACGACCAAAAAGAAGCCCTCCACCTCGCCGACCGCCTCGCGGTGATGGAAAAAGGTGCCATCAGCCAAATCGGTACCCCCCGCGACATCTTCCGCTCGCCCCGCTCCGCCTCCGTCGCCGCCTTCATCGGAGAAGCCAATTTCCTGCCCGCCCACTTCCTCGCCTCCACCGGCCCCGGCCCGCTCGCCACCGCCCGCACCGCCCACGGCCTCTTCACCGGTCGCCTCACCGACCCCACCTGGCACCCCAGCCCCGGCGAACCCGTCCAGCTCTGCCTCCGCCCCGAAGCCCTCCGCCTCTCCGACCAACCCGACCTCCCCAATCGCATCGGCGGCCGCCTCATCGATTCCATCTACCTCGGCGAACTCGCCCAATACGCCGTCCAAGACCCCGCCGGAACCACCTTCCACGTCTCCGAACTCAACCCCGCCCTGCTCCGCCCCGCCGACCAATCAGTCGTCTCCCTAACCGCCGCTCCCGACGACGTCATGATCCTGCGCGCCTAACCGCCTAACAGCACCCCCGCCCCTTCTCCTCCCTGATT
Source organism: Akkermansia muciniphila (assembly GCA_943331195.2). Taxonomy (GTDB): domain Bacteria; phylum Verrucomicrobiota; class Verrucomicrobiia; order Verrucomicrobiales; family V1-33; genus CAIZWU01. The sequence continues at coordinate 3,043 of CALQKQ020000084.1, forward strand.
TGACCCCCGCACCATGGGACGCTACCTCGCTCTTCTGCTCGCCCTCATCGCCACCCTAACCGGACCGGTGCTGCTGAAGCCGGAAACCAGCGCCCGCACCCGGGACTTCCCGCCCTCAGACCGCCTCGTCATCATCACCCCCCACGTGGAGTCCATCCGCGCCGAATTCGAGGGCGCCTTTCAGCGCTGGATGAAGGACCAACACCAGCGCCACGTCGTGATCGACTGGCGCGTCCCCGGCGGCACCAGCGAAATCTCCAAAGTCGTCGGCAGCGCCTACCGCGCCGCCCTCGAATACTATTGGAAACAACACCAGCCCGAACCCTGGCAAGACCAATTCGGCGCTAGTTTCACCGACCCCAAAGCCGCCTCCGCCGTCAACCGCGTCTGGCTCGCCTCCCCCGTCGGCATCGGCATCGACCTCTTCTTCGGTGGCGGCACCCCCGACTTCTCCGAAATGAAAAAAAAGGGCTTCATCGTCCCCGGCGACGCCGCCCAAGGCCTCGGCATCCTCGCCGTCAGAGCGGCCCATCCCGATTGGTTCGGGGAATCCGCCATCCCCGCGCAGTGGGCCGGCGAAACCTACACCGACCCCGATTTCACCTGGGTGGGAGCCTGCCTCTCCTCCTTCGGCATTTGCTATAATCTCGATTTCCACCAGCGCCGCGGCTACCCCGACCTCCCCAACCAATGGGCTTCCCTCACGCATCCGCGCTATCAAAACCAAATCGCCCTAGCCGACCCTGGCAAGAGCGGGACGGTAGTCAAAATGATGGAATCCATCCTCCAGCAGGCCATGCAAGCAAGCGCCCGGGCCGCGCCGCCCCGCGACCGCCGCCCCGCCCTCGAAGCCGGCTGGCTCCAAGGCATGGGCCTCATCCAGCGCATCGGCGCCAATGCCCGCTATTGGACCGATAGCTCCACCAAGATCCCCTTGGATGTCTGTGAAGGCGAGGCCGCCGCCGGCATGTGCGTCGATTTCTATGCGCGCAACTTCATCGAGCGCCTCGAGCAAGCCAACGGCCACAGCCGCCTCGGCTTCATCCTGCCCCCCGGAGGCACCACCCCCAGCGTCGATCCCATCGCCCTCTTCCGCGGCGCGCCCAACCCCGCCCTCGCCACCCTCTTCATCGAATTCGTCCTCAGCCCCGAAGGCCAGCGCCTCTGGGCCTTCAAAGTCGGTGCCCCCGGCGGACCCACCCGCAGCGCCCTGCGCCGCCTCCCAGTGCGCCGCGATTACTTCACCCCCGAAAATCTCCGCTTCGCCAGCGACCCCGACATTCTGCCCTACGCCGCCGGCAACGCCCTCACCTACGACCCCGCACTTACCGCAGGTAGCTTCAACGCCATCCGCCTGGTGATCCGCGCCATGTGCCTCGACACCCACGACGAATTGAGAACTGCTTGGTCCGCCCTCATCGAACACGGCTTCCCCCCCCAAGCCACCGCCGCCTTCGGCGATCTCGCCCATGTCAGCTATGCCAACGTCAGCGGCAACCTAACGGATAAACTCAACCAGCGCAATGGCCTCGTCACCTCCGAGCTCAGCCGCACCTTAGCGCAACAATTCCGCCAGCAATACCAACGCGCCACTGCCCTGGCGCGCCGCGGACTTTGAGCGCCTTCTCCCCCCCTCGCCGCCCTCGCATGAAACGCCTCCCCACTTACGGCTTCCTCCTCTTCATCCTGCTCGCGATGGGCTGCTTCTTTGTCTACCCCATCTACCACACCGTGCGGGAGGCCTTCACCAAGCCCGGAGGCGGCTTCACCCTCGAATACATCGGCCAAATTTTCGGCAACCCCCTCTACCGCGAAGGCTTGGGCAACGCTCTCAAAATGGCCGCCGGCAGCACCCTCGGCGCCCTCCTCCTCGCCCTGCCCCTCGCCCTCCTCAGCGCCCGCTTCGCCTTCCCCGGAAAAGCCCTCCTCGGAGCCCTCGTGCTCGTCCCCCTCATCCTCCCGCCCTTCGTCGGCACCATCGGAGTCAAACAAATCCTCGGCCAACACGGCGCCCTCAACGCCCTCCTCATGCCTAGCCAAGTCGCCTCCGGCTACCCCGCCGACTGGCTCGGCCACGGCCGCCTCCTCGGCGTCATCCTCATGAACGCCCTCCACCTCTATCCCATCCTCTATCTCAATATCACCGCCTCCCTAGCAAACCTCGATCCCGCCCTCGACGAAGCCGCCGAAAACCTCGGCTGCCCGCCCTGGCGTCGCTTCTGGCGCATCACCCTGCCCCTGGCCATGCCCGGCCTCTTCGCCGGCGCTTCCATCGTCTTCATCTGGGGCTTCACCGAACTCGGCGTGCCCCTCATGTTCGACTTCCCCCGCGTCACCCCCGTGCAAATCTTCGACGGCATCAAGGAAATCGGGGGCAATCCCCTGCCCTACGCCCTGGTCGCCATCATGCTCGTCGCCAGCCTCCTCCTCTTCCTCCTCAGCAAATGCCTCTTCGGCCGCTCCGATTTCGCCGGCACCGGCCGCGCCAGCATGGCCGCGCAAACCCCCACCCTGAAAGGCGCTCGCGGCTGGCTCGCCACCGCCGCATTCTCCTCCATCATCCTCCTCGCCGTGCTGCCCCACTGCGGCGTCACCCTGACTTCCCTAGCCACAGACTGGAACGACACCGTGCTGCCCTCCGGCTTCACCCTGCAACACTACCGCGACGCCCTGAGCCACGGCCTAACGGTCCCCTCGATCATCAATAGCCTCAAATACGCCGGCCTCGCCACCGCCCTCGACGTCGTCCTCGGCGTCACCATCGCCTGGATCGTGGTGCGCACCCGCCTGCCCGGGCGCCACCTGCTCGATGCCCTAGCCATGTTGCCGATCGCCGTGCCCGGCTTGGTCCTCGCCTTCGGCTACCTGGCCATGACTCGGGAAGGCCAGCCCTTCCATTGGCTGATTGGTGCCAATGAAGATCCCTATTGGATCATCGTGATCGCCTACGCCATTCGCCGCCTCCCCTATGTGGTGCGCAGCGCCAGTGCCGGCCTCCAACAAACCAGCGTCAGCTTAGAAGAAGCCGCGCAAAACCTGGGCTGTTCCCCCTTCCGCACCCTCTGCCGCATCACCCTTCCCCTCATCGCCGCCAACCTCATCGCCGGCGCCCTCCTCGCCTTCTCCTTCGGCATGCTCGAGGTCTCCGATAGCTTGATCCTCGCCCAAAAAGGCGAGCACTTCCCCATCACCAAGGCCATCTACAATTTAAACGGCGCCCTCGGCAACGGCGAAGCCCTCGCCTCCGCCTTGGGCGTGTGGGCCATGGTCTTCCTCAGTATCACCTTGCTAGGAACCGGCCTGCTCCTCGGCAAAAAAATGGGCGCCTTATTCCGCGCCTAACGAACCAATCCCGCCGGGTCCTCGCCCCCTCAGCATCCCCTCCGCTGTCCCTCCGCGCCCCCTCAGCGACTCGCGCGGCGGGCCAAGCGCTGATTGTATTGGATGCTGCGCCGCAAGTAGCGGATGCGGTTCGTCAGGGGACGAAAACGCTCCAACAGTTTGCGCACATCGGGATCCGCACTGTCTAGCTGGTTCGAAAGATACTGCCCAATCTGAAACGAAAGCTCGTTCTTCTGTGATTCCAAGGACCCCACCCGAGCCGAAATTTCCGCAATCTGCTTGGAGCGCCGACCCACCTCCTGCACCAAGTCCGTGGTCTGCAGCTTGTGCTGCTCGCGCAGCCCCGCGATCTCCGCATCAATCCCCTGCACCCCCAGCTCCAGTTGCTGCACCTCGGCTTCCAGCGCCGCAATCGCCGCCAAATCCTGATTGTGCTCCTCCTTGAGATTCGCCAGAGAGCGCCGCGTCCGCTCCATCTCGTCGGCAAACTGCCCTTCCGGCTGCTTCTTGAGCACTTCCAGTTTCCCCTTCAGCGAAGTGAAGCGGCGCCGCGTCTCCACATCCCGACCCTTGATCTCGTCCACCTGATCCATCAGCCCCACCGCCTGCGCCATGATCTCCAGCTTGCGCTTGCGCCGCGCATCGACGTCGTCCTCCACCCCATCCTCAATCACATAAAGCCGATCCTGCGCCACCTCATTTTCCGCCGTGAGTTGGTCGCTTTGACTGCGGAGTTCCACCTGCTGGCGGTGCAAATCCGTCAGTTGCCAATACTCCCCAGAAAGCCGCTCAATCGAATCCACCCCAGGCCAGGCCAACCTTCCCAGAATGTCCTGGGTCTCCGCCAGTTGCTGGGTTTCCCGAGTCACCGAATTCCAGCGGGCTCGCTCCATGCGGAGGCCAATTTGCCAAGCGAAACGACCTACGAAAAAACCTATGGCATTCATGCAGCGGGGGGGAGCAGACCCCCATCAATCAAGCGGCCGCACCTTGATAACCAAGCTCACAAACAGGCCTTTTACAAGGCGTAATTCCAGGTGACTGCCCCAGTTGCCCCCATGGCATCGCCTTCAGCGCACCTCAGATAAATGCCTAGGCAAAAACAGGCTATTTAGCTGAAGAATCGCTTGGCTTTCTCAAAGAAGGATTCCGACATCGGGTTGTTTTGATCCCCGCAGGAATCCGCAAAAGATTTGAGCTTCTCCTTCTGCTCCGCATTGAGGTTGGTCGGCACTTCCACCTGGATGGTCACCAGTAAATCGCCCTTCATCCCCCGATTCAGCACCGGCATGCCCTTGCCCCGCAACCGGAAAACCGTGCCCGACTGAGTCCCCGCCGGCACCTTGAGCGAGGCCTTCCCCTCCATCGTCGGCACCACCAAGTCCCCCCCCAACGTGGCCTTCGCATAGCTCACCGGAATCTCGCAAAACAGGTCGTTATCCTCGCGCTCAAACACTTCGTGCTTCCGAATGTGAATGATCACATACAAATCCCCCGCCGCCCCCCCGCGGAAACCCGCGTCCCCATTGCCAGAAGAACGCAGGCGGCTGCCCTCGCCGATCCCCGCCGGAATGCGCAATTTGATCCGAGTCGCCTTCTCGCTGCGCCCCTGGCCACGGCAGTCCGGACACGGATGCGAAATGATCTGGCCGGTGCCAGAACACTCCGGACAAGCCTGCTGCACTTGGAAAAACCCGCGACTGGCAATGACCTGCCCCACCCCGCCACACGTGGCACAACTCTTCGCCGATCCCCCCTTGGCCGCCCCGCTGCTCGCGCAGGTCTCACAAGCCACCGCCCGCTCCAACTCCACCTGCTTCTCCACCCCTTGCGCCGCCTCTTCCAAGCTGATCTCCAGATCGTAGCGCAGATCTCCGCCCCGGGCCTTGCCCGACCGAGCCGAGCGACCGCCCCCGCCCCCGAAAAATTCATCAAACACGCTGCCCCCGCCGCCGCCGCCCCCGCTGAACACCTCGCGGAAAATATCAAAGGGATCGTGAAAGCCGCCCCGTCCCGCCCCGGCACCCGCTCCCGCCGAGAAGGCCGCATGCCCATGCCGGTCGTAGGCCGCCTTTTTATCGGCGTCCCCCAGCACGTCGTAGGCCTCCCCCAATTCCTTGAATTTGTCCTCCGCCACCTTGTCGTCCGGATTGCGATCCGGATGGTACTTCAAGGCAAGTTGGCGGTAAGCCTTTTTGATTTCGTCTGCGCTGGATCCCTTAGGGACGCCGAGAATGTCGTAGTAGTCGCGTTTGCTGGCCATGAGGAAAAAAAAGGAGGGGTCGCGGCGGCGAGTTTAGGCCTGGGCAGGACCGCTGGAAACAATCACCGAAGCCGGCCGCAGCAGGCGGTCGCGCAGTTTGTAGCCCTTGCGCGTCTGCGCGAGCACGACGCCCTCAGCCACCGCCTCGCTGGCTTGCTGGGATACCGCCTCGTGGGTGTTCGGATCAAACGGGACCCCGACTGCGGAAATCTCCTCGACCCCGTTGTCCTTAAGAAAATCCTGCACCTGCCGCAGCACCATGCTTAGGCCAATGTACAAGTTCGAGCCCTCAGACTCCGCTTTGGCCGCTGCCATGCCGTAGTCAAAATTGTCTAAGACCGGCAACAAGCTTTCCAGCAAATTCGCATTGGCATATTTCACCGTCTCGGAGATTTCCCGGGCGGTGCGCTTGCGGTAGTTGTCCAGCTCCGCCGCCGCGCGATGGGCCGCATCCTTCCACTGGGCCGCCTCTAACAGCGCCTGGTTCAATGGATCGGGCGCCGCTTCTGGTTCCAAAACATCAGATGGAATGGCGGCATGGTCCGGAGAAGCAGTGGAGGGGGGGGTCGGTTCGCTCATGGAGGGTACAGCTTTTGGTGGATAGCCCGGCTCGGGGCCGAAGGACAACCTAAGGGGACGACTCCCCCAGCTCAACCCCATTCGGAGGCAAGCGCGGCGGAGTCGACCCCAGCAAGGAATCCAGGACCGCCCAAGCCGCTGGCCTAGAGGGGCCTGCGGTGAAGGGCGGAGGGCCACTTAGTCAATGAGGTTGTCGAGGCGCTTGGCGACTTCGACATCGGCCTCGGTGACGCCGCCCGCATCGTGGGTGGTCAACATCAAGACCACCTTGCCGTAGCGGATGTCCACATCGGGATGGTGGCCCTCGTCCTCCGCGACCTCGGCGACTTCGTTGAGAAAATCGACCGCTTCAGTGAAGCCGTCGAATTCGATGGAGCGCATGATGCGTTTGCCGTCAATTTCCCACTCGGGGGTTTTTTTGAGCAGGCGCTTGAGGTCTTCTTTGGATAGAACGTCCATGGTGAGAAAGGGCTTAAGGGATGGGATCCGAATGGGAGCAGCGCGGGGTAGGTCCCGCCCCTCCATCTTGGCGCGCATTGAAGCCCTGTTCTTTCTGTTGTCAAAAGTAATGCTCAAAATATTGTTGCACCCCAGCGCCGGACCAAGCACTTTCCCCGCCCCGCTGTTTTCCTTCTCCACTCCACGACTCCCATGGGACGCCTTTACAACAACATCGTCGAAACCGTCGGCCGCACCCCCTTGGTGCGCCTCAACCAGATCACCAAAGACGCCGGAGCCACCGTGGCCCTTAAGTGCGAATTCTTCAACCCCCTCGGCAGCGTCAAGGACCGCATCGGGATGAACATGATCGCCGACGGCGAAGCCCGCGGCCTCATCACCAAGGACACCGTCATCGTCGAGCCCACCAGCGGCAACACCGGCATCGCCTTGGCTTTCGTCGCCGCCGCCAAGGGCTACAAGTTGATCCTCACCATGCCGGAAACCATGTCCCTGGAGCGCCGCACCCTCCTGGCCATGCTCGGCGCAGAATTGGTGCTGACCCCCGGCCCCAAAGGCATGAAGGGCGCCATCGAAAAAGCCGCCGAAATCGTCGCCGCCACCCCCGGCGCCTACATGCCCCAGCAGTTCAATAACCCCGCCAACCCCTCCATTCACGAAAGCACCACCGCCGAGGAGTTGTGGGAAGACAGCGACGGCGCCATCGATATCCTCATCAGCGCCGTCGGCACCGGCGGCACCCTCACCGGCTGCAGCCGCAACCTCAAAGCGAAAAAGCCCAGCCTCCTCAGCATCGCCGTCGAACCCGAGGCCAGCCCCGTCATTTCCCAAACCCTCGCCGGCGAACCCGTCGTCCCCGCCCCCCACAAAATCCAAGGCACCGGCGCCGGTTTCGTCCCCAACAACCTCGACCTCAAACTCGTCGACGAAGTCATCAAGGTCTCCAACGACGACGCCATCCTCATGGCCCGCCGCATCGCCAAGGAAGAAGGCATCCTCGTCGGCATCAGCACCGGTGCCAACGTCCACGCCGCCC
>CALQKQ020000085.1 GCA_943331195.2 Akkermansia muciniphila
GCCGTCTCCATCCAACACCTCACCCGCGTCTTCCGCCTTCCCACCCTGCGCCGCCAAGTCGTCACCGCCGTCGACGACGTCTCCCTCGAAATCGCCCCCGGCCAAATCTACGGCCTGATCGGCCCCAACGGCTCCGGCAAAAGCACCACCATGAAGGTCCTCCTCGGACTGCTTCGCGCCACCCACGGCTCCTGTGCCATCTTCGGCCGCGACTCCGCGCGCGTCGACAGCCGCGAAGACGTCGGCTTCCTCCCGGAAAACCCCTACTTCTACCGCCACCTCACCGGCCGCGAAACCCTCGCCTTCTACGGCAAACTCTGCGGCATCCGCGGCCCCACCCTCCGCGACCGCAGCGCCGAACTCCTCCACCTCGTCGACCTCGAACACGCCGCCGACCGCCGCCTCTCCGGCTACTCCAAAGGCATGCTCCAACGCATCGGCCTCGCCCAAGCCATCATCCACCGACCCCGCCTCCTCGTCCTCGACGAACCCACCGCCGGCGTCGACCCCGGCGGCTCCCGCAAAATCCGCGACCTCATCCTCGCCCTCCGCGCCCAAGGCATCACCGTCATCCTCTCCTCCCACCTCCTCGAACAAATCCAAGAAGTCTGCGACCGCGTCGGCATCATCTACAAAGGCAAACTCGTCCGCGAAGGCCTCCTCTCCGATCTCATGAGCATCGAAGACCAAACCGAAATCCTCCTCCGCAACGCCACCCCCGAAGTCCTCGCCGCCATCCGCGCCCTCATCGCCCAACAATCCACCGCCCAACTCCTCCACCTCGGCCACCCCCGCACCACCCTCGAACGCCTCTTCCTCGACGTCACCGGTGGCTCCGCCGCCGACGCCCGCGAATACGTCAAATAACCTCGCCATGGCCACCGCCTCCCCCCTGCCTCCCCACCCGCGGCGCCACCTCCGCTTCTCCCCCCTCCGCGTCCTCACCCTCGCCGAAGGCACCTTCACCCAACTGGTGCGCATGAAGTCCTTCTACTTCCTCGCCCTCTTCGCCGTCGTCGTCATCGCCGCCAGCTTCGCCTTCGCCGACCTCCAAACCGACGGCCAACTCAAGCTCCTCAAAGACGTCTCCCTCGCCAGCATGTCCCTCTTCAGCATGCTCTTCGCCATCGCCGGCACCGCCCTCCTCATCCCCCGCGACATCGAAGACCGCACCCTCTACACCATCCTCTGCAAGCCCGTCCCCCGCCTCGAATACCTCCTCGGCAAACTCCTCGGCGTCCTCTTCCTCATCTTCATCGCCCTCGCCCTCATGGACGCCCTCTTCTGCCTCGTCCTCCACTTCAAAGAACAAGCCATCATCCAACAACAAATCGCCGTCCTGCAAAACCGCCAGTTCCCCAGCCGCGAAATGCTCGAAGCCAACATCGCCGCCGTCGACGAATCCCTCCGCGGCCAAGGCCTCACCTGGTCCCTCCAAAGCGCCGTCCTCGCCATCTTCCTCAAAGCCGCCATCCTCACCAGCGTCACCCTCCTCATCTCCACCTTCGCCAGCTCCACCCTCTTCACCATGATGTCCGCCCTCGCCGTCATGGTCATCGGCCAAGCCCAATCCATCGCCCGCGACGTCCTCCTCGGCCCCGACGCCTCCCTCGCCCCTCGCCTCATCAGCGGCGCCATCGCCCTCCTCTTCCCCGACTTCAAAAACTTCGATATCGTCGACGCCGTCGTCACCGGCGCCGCCGTCCCCGCCGCCGTCCTCGGCAAAATGCTCGGCCTCACCTCCGCCTACCTCGCCCTCCACCTCACCGCCGCCTACCTGATCTTTTCCGATAAAGAACTCTAACATGAACGCAGTCCGCCCCTGGAAATGGCTCGGCGCCGCCCTCCTCCTCCTCCTCGGCGGCCTCGCCCGCCTCCCCCTCGAACGCGCCTTCTCCCGCGATCTCCAAGCCCAAGGCCTCGCCGAAGCCCCCTTCAACCTCTCCCTCCGCGACGAACTCGGCCAAAGCTGCTTCGTCGCCGTCCTCGGCGGCTTCCGCTCCCTCGTCGCCAGCCTCATCGAAATCCAAAACCTCGACGCCTGGCAACACCAACAATGGGCCAAAGTCGACGCCGCCTACGCCCTCTGCACCCGCCTCCAACCCCGCGAATACCACTACTGGGACTTCCGCGCCTGGATGAGCGCCTACAACGCCTTCGACTACTACCGCTACGAAGACCAATCCCGCCCCGGCCTCCAGCCCTGGATCCGCCAAAACCTCATCACCCACGCCGTCCACGTCCTCGAAGAAGGCATGAAACACCTCCCCGACGACTACCGCCTCCCCCGCACCCTCGCCATGCTCGCCAGCGATTTCGATAAAAATCGCGACGCCAACTCCCTCGAAGCCGCCCAGTGGTGGCTCCACGCTTGGAACCTCCGCCCCGCCCACCGCTTCCTCTGGCGCAACTACGTCTACAACCTCGCCCGCGCCCCCGGCCACGAACTCGAAGCCTGGCCCCTCCTCCTCGACATGTACGCCACCGGCCCCGCCCCCGCCAGCGACCGCACCCCCACCGCCATCACCCTCCTCGTCCAACTCTTTCCCCAAGTCAAAACCTCCCTCCCCGACGCCGCCCTCCCCCCCGAAGTCGCCGATCGCGTCCCCGCCATCCTCGCCAAAGAAAAAGCCCGCCTCGACCGCGAAAACCTCCGCCGCCAGCGCGAACGAGACGACCTCCGCGCCCTCGAAGACGCCCTCCTCCGCCAGCGCCCCTAGCGCCCCTAGAGCCCCTAGCGCCTCCCTCACACACTGCTGCCGCTCCACTGCAACTTCTCCCGCAGCACCGCATAAAACGAACTCTCCCGAAACCCAACCAAAGGAACCGTCCACCCCGCTTTCCGCAACACCACCGGCTGATCCTTCGCCAACGACCACGCCGTGCCCCCATCCACGTGCAGCAACACCTCCTCCACCGGCTCCATCGGCTGTATTTCTAAACTCACATCGTCATTCACCACAAACGACCGATTCGACAGCGCATGCGGACATATCGGCGTCACACAAAACACCCCCGCCGCCGGATTGATGATCGGACCCCCCGCCGATAAACTATACGCCGTGCTCCCCGTCGGCGTCGCCACGATCAGCCCGTCCCCACTATAGCGATTCAAAAACTCCCGGTCAATCCGCACCTCCAAATGGATCAGCCGCGAAAACGTCCCCCGCGTCACCGTCACCTCATTCATCCCCCCCTCGGTGTGTACCTGCCCATCCACTCCCGTAAAACACGCCTCCACCACGCTGCGCTGCGAAAGCCCATAGTCCTGCGTTAGGATCGCCCTCACAAATCGACCTAACTCCGCCTCCGTCGCCGTCGTCAAGAACCCCAGGCGCCCCGTGTTCACCGCCGCCAAGGGCTTCACCTGCGGCCCCAACAACCGCGCCGTCCGCAAAATCGTCCCATCCCCCCCCAGCACCACCAACACCTCGCAGCCCGCCGCCACCTCCCCCAAAGGCTGACCCCCCGCCTCTCCCACCAGCGCCGCCGTCCCCTCTTCTAGCAAAACCATCGCCCCGCCCTCGCGAAACGCCACCACCAAGCGATGCACGTGCCGCACCGCATCCTGCTTCGTTGAATTAGCGATTATGCCAATGACCGGGTAACCCATGCGAGAAATTCTGTATTGCCGTCCGTCCCCTTTATCGGCGAAGGCACGCAGCCCCGCCAGCAGAATCCCGGACAACTCTCAATATACTGTCGTATCCGCGCCACCGCCGCCTCGTGCAACCCCGCATCCCGCACAATCCCCCCCGCCCCCACATCCTCCCGCCGCAACTCAAACTGCGGCTTGATCAAACAGATCATCTGCCCCCGCTCCCCATGCAGCACCCCCATCACCGCCGGCAACACCAGCGTCAGCGAAATAAACGATAAATCAAAAACCGCCAAATCCACCACCTCAGGCACGTCCCCCGGCACCATATGCCGCAAGTTAAACTGCTCCCGCGCCACCACCCGCGCATCGCTCCGCAACTTCCACACCAGCTGGTTCGTCCCCACATCAAACGCATACACCCGCGCCGCCCCATGCTGCAGCAAACAATCCGTAAACCCCCCCGTCGACGCCCCCGCATCCAAACAAACCAGGCCCCCCGGATCAATCCCAAACGCCCCCAACGCCCCCTCCAACTTCAAGCCCCCGCGACTCACATAGCGCGGCTTGACTTTCACTTCTAGCACATCATCCGCCTTCACCACCTGCCCCGGCTTCGCCGCAGGATGCCCATTCACTTTCACCTCCCCAGCCAATATAAGCCGCTTCGCCTGCTCCCGCGAATCACACAAGCCCCGCGCCGCCAGCGCCACATCTAAACGCTCCCGCGAGGAAGATACCGAAGCCATATTCATAAAAGATCAAAAAAACAAAACCACCCTCCCCTACCGCCGCTGCAACCTCCAAAACATCACCACCCCCAACACCCCAAAGATCACATTCGGCAACCATACCCAAAGATGCGGATACTTGTCCGGCGCATCCTGCCACAACCCCCCTAGCATGATCAGCGCAAAGTAGCAAATCCCCACCACCAAACTCAACACAAAGCCCGCCGATGTCTCCCGCCGCTGCGCCGTAATCCCAAACGGAATCCCCACAAACGCCAACACCAAACACGCAAACGAAAAACTAATCCGTCGGTGAAACTCCGTCAGCATCGCCGAATAACTCGGCACCAGCCCCCCCTCCACCGCCAGCGCCGCAGGATTCGCCATCCCCACCCGCAACTGCCCCATGCTCATCCCATTCACCCGCAACTGCGAACTCTTCTCAAACATCTTGTTCAACGACACACTCAGCGGACTAAACTCCGAAGTCACCGGATCCACCTCCGGCATCCCCTCCTTCTCCACCCGCAGCCGCTCCCGATAAGCCTCCACCTGCTCCCCACTCATCCCCTGCAATTCCTCCGCCGTCGCCTCCCTCGGCCAGGCCCGCCCCATCATGAAGTTGTCGCTCAAATTTAAGGTGATCTCCCGACTCTTCATCACATTCCCCGCCACCACCTCCGCCTCCCGCGAAAAGAAATACCGCGCCGGCCGCGCCCGGTCCCCACTCCGATCCGGCTGCAACTGAATGATCTGCAAGTTGCGCAACTTGTCCTCCCGCTTCGACTCCGCAAAAATAAAAAAACCATTCAACTCATCCACCAAAGTGTCCGGTCGAAAAATCGCCTTCGGATCCTGCAACACCGTCTGCTGCGTCGTCTTCCGAATCTCCGCAAAAGCATGCGGCGCCACCGCCGTGTTAATCCAAAAACAAAGCCCCGACGCCACCAGCGCCAACCCCACCACCGGCGCACAGATCCGCCCCAAACTCTGCCCCGACATCCGCAGCGCGATCAACTCATTGTCCGCCGACAACCGCCCAAACACCAACAACACCGCCGTCAAGATCCCCCACGGCACCGTAAACGAAAGCGACCACGGAAACGAATACCCAATGAATTTTAAAATCGCCTCCGCCGGCAAGGTCCCCTCCACCAATTTATCCAACAACTTCTTGAAAATCTGTCCCAACACTAACACCACACTCAGCACCCCCACCGCAAACACCGTGGCCACCATCACCTGGCGACCCAGGTAGCGATCAAATATGCGCATCATCAGAAAAAAAGATCGTCCTCGCTAGCACTACATCCGCCGAAAACCCAAAATGCCTTCCCCAATCAGCTCCGCCAAGCGCTGCCGATACCGCGGATCCAACACCCTCTCCCGATCATTCCCCGTCGAAATAAACCCCCCCTCCACCAGCGCCGCCGGCATCACACACGACCGCAACACCTTGAACCGCGCAAACTTCACCCCCCGATTCGGCGTCCCCAAGCCCCGCGCCACCTGCCCCTGGATCTGCGCCGCCAACTTCTGCCCCTCCGCATTGTGGTAAAACGTCTCCGTCCCCGCCGGCCCCCCATAGCTCACCCAATTAAAATGCACACTCACAAAAATCGATTTCCCAATCCGATTCGCCACCGTCGGCCGCTCCTCCAAGGGAATGAACACATCCCGCTGCCGCGTCAACGTCGACTTGATCCCCTTCCCCTCCAAATAACGCTGCAACCGAAACGACACATCCAACGCCAAATGCTTCTCATACAAATACCCAAACTGCCCCCCATTATCATGCCCCCCATGCCCAGGATCAATCACCACCCGACTAAACCGCCCCGCCTCCGCCTCCCCCATCATCGCCAGCCCCAGCAGCAACGCCACCCACCCGCGCCCCAGGGCCCCCCGGGAGATCCCGAATGCAGTGCAAAACTTCATGAGAAAGGAAAGGTGTAGCAAAATTTAATAAAACAAGCTTAAGCATCCACCACCAGCCCGCAAAATCAAGCCGACCCTTCCCCTACCTTCTCCCTCAGCCTCAGGCGTACCGATCCGGACTCAAACCCCTCAAATCATGCCCCGTCTCCTCCCCCGCCAGGAGCTGACTCACGATCTTTCCCGTCACCGGCCCCAAGCTCAGCCCCATCATGCTGTGCCCCGTCGCCACCACCAAGTTCTCCGCCGCCCCACTCCGCCCCACATACGGCACCCCATCCGGCGGACACGGCCGCAACCCCACCCACGGCTGGATCCCCCCAAAATCCTCCACCCGAAACTCCGGAAAATACTTCGGCACCGCCTTCACAATCCCCTGCACCCGCCGCGCATTCACCCCTTCCCCCATCCCAGACAACTCCATCGTCCCCCCCACCCGCAAGCCCAGCCCCATCGGCGTCACCGCCACCCGGGCCTCCGTCAAAATCGAACACAACTCCGGCAATTGCCGCGGCCGCTCCAGCGTCAACGAATACCCCTTGCCCGCCTGCATCGGCAATTTCAAACCCAGCGGCCTCACCGCCTCCGGCGACCACGACCCTCCCGCTAAGACAAACTGCGCCGCCCCCACCTCCCCGCGACTCGTCTCCACCGCCGCCAAGCGCTTCCCCTCCCGCCGCCATCCCGTCACCTCCGTCTCCCCCATAAACACCACCCCCATCGCCCGGCACGCCCCCTGCAGCGACGCCATCAATCGATTCGGCGATAAATGGCAGTCCTTCGGAAAATAAACCCCGCCCGCCACCGCCATGCGAATCCCTGGGTCCAAGGCCGCCACCTGCTTGCCATCTAACACCTCAGCCGGGACCCCCAAGGCCACCGCCTGCGCCGCCGCCCGCCCCTCCTCCTCCAACGCATGCTCGCCCCGGCACAACATCAACAGCCCCTTCCGCACCAAGCCAAACTCCATCTCCGGCAAGGCACTCAATTCCTCATAACACGCCCGACTCGCCATATTCAAATCCCGCAGCACCGGCCCACTCCGCCGCACATGCCCCGGCGTCGCCGCCCGCCAAAACCGAAACGCCCACTTCAGCAAATCCACGTCCCACCGCGGCTTAATATAAAACGGCGACTCCGCATTCCACATCCACTTCAACCCCAGCGCCACCATCCCCGGCGCCGCCAACGGCACAAAGTGACTCGGCACGATCATCCCCGCATTCCCATACGAACACCCATTCTGCACCACCGGCCGCCGATCGATCACCGTCACCGCCCAGCCCCGCCGCGCCGCATAGTACGCCGCACACATCCCTATAATCCCCTGCCCCAAAACAACGACCGATTCCTTCTCCTCTGACATAGCTCTGCTGTGGTTAATCACTCAAAAAATCCTATCATAAAGCAATTACGGCTGCCAGCGGGGCTCCCGGCCCAACAAATGCCGCACAAAAAAGTCCATCCGCCGCCGCGCCCCATACGCCCCCTCGCCCGCCCCGTGATTGCTCCCCGGCACCACCAAAAGCTCAAAATCCTTATCCGCCTTCACCAAGGCATCCACCACCTGCATGGTGCTCGCAGGGTCCACATTGCTATCCATTTCCCCCACACTCAAAAGCAAATGCCCCTGCATCCGCTTGGCATGAACCACGTTAGAACTCCGCTCATACGACTCATCCACCGGCCACCCCATCCACTGCTCATTCCACCAAATCTTATCCATCCGATTGTCGTGGCACCCGCAATCCGCCGCCGCCGCTCTATAAAAATCGCCGTGGTCTATCAAAGCCCGCATCGCATTCTGCCCGCCCGCCGATCCCCCATAAATCCCCACCCGCTTCACATCCATCCACGGCCGCGTCCCCGCCGCCGCCTTGATCCAAGCAATCCGATCGAGAAAACCCGCGTCCGCCAAATGCTTCCAGCACACCTCGTGGAATTTCTTCCCCCGGTTATTCGTCCCCATCCCATCCGCTTGCACCACAATAAACCCTAATTCCGCCAAGCCGTGTTGGCGCGGATTCAGCCCAAATTCCTTCGCCGCAAACGAATCCTGCGGCCCCGCATACACCTCCTCTAAAATCGGATAGGACTTGCTCGCGTCAAAGTTCGACGGCCTAATCATCGTCCCATAAATCGGCGTCGCCCCATCCCGCCCCATCGCCATAAACCGCTCCGGCACTTGCCACCCCGTCGCCAACAGCGCCGACCAATCCGCCCGCTCTAACTCACACACCAATCCCCCATCCCCCGCCCGCCGCAACTCCACCACCGGCGCCTGGTCCGCCCGCGACCACGTGTCCACCAGCCACCGCCGATCCGGCGAAAACACCACCCGGTGATTCCCCTCCCCCTCCGTCAAGCGCACCATCCCACTCCCATCAAAATTCACCCGACACAAATGCACATGATAGGGATCCTCCCCCTCCCGCTGCCCACTCGCATAAAACCAAATCTGCCGCGCCGCCTCATCCACCGACTCCACCCGCCGCACCACCCAAGCCCCCCGCGTGATCTGCGTTTTCACCGCCCCAGATTTGAAATCATATAAATACAAATGGCACCACCCATCCCGCTCCGACATCCACAGCACTTCCCCCGTCTCATCGAGAAACCGATGCCACGTCTTCTCATTGTAATCAATAAACGTCGCCGACGTCTCCTCCACCACCGCCCGCACCGCCCCGCTCGCCCGCGCCACCCCTAACAGCCGGAAAACCTGGTGCCCTCTCTGGTTGTAGACCAGCGTGAAACTCTGGCTGTCTCCCTGCCAGCGATAATCCATATGCCCGTCATGCGTGAAAAACTCCGGCATCAATTCCATCCCCAGCGCCACCGCCCGCCGCGTCCCCAACTCAATCAACACCGGCTGCGGCCTCGGCAAACGGTCCCCCGGCTTCAAATAGTCGTGGCTAAATACCTTCGGCTGCACCTGCCCCTTCGGCGACGACTCCACCATCGAGACCACGTGCTCCTGCCCCCGCGTCACCCGCGTCGCTACCAGCGCCCCAGAATCCGGCGACCACGCCACCTCCCCCCGGTACGCCACCTCCGCCGTCCCATCCACCGTCAACGCCACCGCCTCCGCCACCCCCTCGCTCACCACATAAAGATTGTGCTCCCGCAACTCCACGCGATGCCGCCCGTCCGGCGACACCGGCCCCTGCGGCCCACGCCGCTCCCCCCGCTCATCTCCCCCGCCCCCCTCTTGCCCCGGCCCATCCACCTCCACCCGCAGCCCACCCTCTTTCGCTAGCAGTGCCGCCAATACATTCCCTGACAAATCCTTCACCACCCACTGGTGCCCCGCAAAGGTGTGCTGCGTCGCCTCCGCCCCAGGCCCCAACCGCCCATACGGGCGCGTTTCCCCCTCCGGACTGATCCAACACATCTCCACTTCCGCCGCCATCCGATTCACGAAACTCAACTCGCTCGCCGCCCCCGTCCGCCGCGTCGGCCGAAACCGCAGCCGCATCCCACTCGTCTTCAGCGCCCCCGCCTGCGGCAAGGCCGCTTCATCCGGCACCACCCGCCGCTCCCCCGTCGCCGCATCCACCGCCACTAACTCGTGACTCCCCGGCCCCGTCTCCACCCGATACCAAAAATGCTGCCCATCCGGCAACCAGTTAGGCTGCACCTCCGCCCGAAAGACCTTGTTCTCCGCCAAACCGCGCAATTCCTGCGCCCGCGCATAATCCACCGCCGATCCCTGCCCCCACCCACAAGTTAGCAGCCCACCCGTCATCGCCAGAAATAGAAAAGAAGTTCGCATAAGTCGTCAATTTTAGCTGATGCCATTCACAAAAGGATCCGTCTCATCAAAACACAGCGCCCCCTCCCCCGTCACCCACGCCCGCCCCGCAATCGTCGGCACAATCTCCCCCTCCTCTAGCTCATACCACCCCTCAAAAACCGAACCAATCACGCTCTCCTGCCGCCACACCTCCCCCGGCGCCAACTTGCCGTCCGCCGCCAAACAAGCCAACTTCGCACTCGTTCCCGTCCCGCACGGCGAACGATCATACGCCTTCCCCGGACACAACACAAAATTGCGGCTGTGATTCGCCGGATCCCCCGGCGGCCCAAAAAACTCCACGTGGTCCACCTCCTCATAGCCCGCCGCATTCACCGCCTGCCGCACCTCCCACGCCTCCGCCGCCAGCCCCTCAATCCTCCCCACCCCCAAATCCGCCTTCGCCTCCTTCACCAAAAAAAACCAATTCCCTCCCCAGGCCACATCCCCCGTCACCACCCCCCGCCCAGGAATTGTTAGCGACACCCCCGCCGCCGTGCGCCGCGAGGCCACATTGCGCACCGAAACCCTCCCGTCCCCATGCCGCTCCGCCGTCACCGTCCCCACCGAAGACTCAATCCGATGACTCCCCACCCC
>CALQKQ020000086.1 GCA_943331195.2 Akkermansia muciniphila
TCCGGCAGCGGCTCCGCCCCCCGCTCCAGGCCGCGCCCAATGAAAGCCGTGCGGAAGGGCCCGGGAATCACCACCGTCACCTTCACCCCAAAGGGCGCCGCCTCCGCCGCCACCGCTTCCGAGGCCAACTCCAAGCCCGCCTTGGCCCCGCCATAAACCGAAAACCCCGCATAGTTCGAGATCGCCGCCGCCGCCCCGATATTGATGAAGTGCCCGCCGCCCTGCGCCCGAAACATCGGCAAAGCCGCCCGCATCACCCGCAGCGGACCCATCAAGTTGGTCTCCACCTGCCGCAACATCTGGTCCTCCCCGCACTCCTCCAACGCTCCTATCAAGCCAAAGCCAGCATTGTTCACTACCACATCTATCCGCCCAAAAGCCGCCCGCGCCTCTCCTAACGTTTTAACGATCGTCTCCGGACAGGTCACGTCCAGCGTATAGGCCCGCGCCTGCAAGGGATAGTCTTCCACGAGCGATTCCACCGCCTCCACCTCCCGCGCCGTCACCGCCACCTGATCCCCCTGCGCCAGCACCGCTTCCGCCAACGCGCGCCCAAATCCCGAAGACGCTCCAGTGATCAACCATGTTTTCATATATGCCTCCATCTACGCCTCCAAGCCACTCTGCGGACCCCACTTTCCCCAGGCCCCGCGCTTAAAAAGCCAACGCGCCCGTCCGCCCGCTAATCTCGATCCCGCCCGCGCCTGCCTCTGCAGCCTCCTCCGCCCGGCCATTCCCAAAAGCCTCCAGCCGCGTCACCACCGCCTGCACCGTCTCCTCCAGCGTCGACGTTCCCGCCGTCACCCCCACCCGCGTCACCCCGGCAAACCACGCCGCTTGCAATTCCTCCGCCGTCTCCACCTGGCGCACCGCCACTCCCGCGCGCCGCGCCGTTTCGCTGAGCTGGCGCGTGTTATTGCTGTGCCGCCCCCCCACCACCACCACGCACTCCTGCTCCCGCACCAGCCGCTCCATGGCCGACTGCCGATCCTTGGTCGGCTGGCACACCGTGTCCCGATAAACCACCTCCGCCCCCGGATGCCGCCGCCGCAAGCACTCCACCAAGTCCAACACTTTCCCCAAAGGCTGCGTAGTCTGCGCCACCACCCCAAACCGCGGCGCAAACCCCAGCGCCTCCACCTCCTCGGCGCTTTCCACCACCGCCACCTCCGGGAAATCCCCGCACAGCCCCCGCACCTCGGCGTGGCCCGCCTGCCCGATCACCACCGCCCGAGCCCCCCCCGCCACCAGCTGCGCCAGCGCCCGGTGCGCCTTCCGCACCAGCGGACACGTCGTGTCCGTCACCGCAAACCCCGCGTCCCGCCACGCCCTCCGCTGCCCCTCCGCCGCCCCGTGCGCCGTGATGATCACCCGCTCCGTCGCACTCGCCCCCACCTCCGCCAAACTCCCCCGCTTCACCCCCAGCGCCGCTAACTGCCGCTGCACCACCCCATTGTGCACCAAATCCCCCAACACCGTCGTCGGCCCCGCCGCCGCCACCTCCCCCGTCACCTGCAACGCATCCCGCACCCCAAAACACATCCCATAGTGATCCGCTAAAGTGATTTTCATGATTTTAATAAGTTAGTAAAATGATAAGTTAGTTCGCCGCCGTTAGCTTTGCCGCACAAAGTAAATCGCCAAGAAAAATCACCCTCCCGCGCGCCCCGAGCGCACGATCGATTCCAGCACGTCCAAGTAGGCCGCGAAGGCCCCGCGCCCCACCTTGCTCAAGGCGTAGCGCGTCTGCGGCCGACCCCGCATTTCCTTGATCTCCGCCGTATAGCCCGCCTTGAAAAGGCTGCGCAAATGGGTGCTCAAGTTGCCGTCGCTCATCTTCAGTTCCGCCTTCAAATCCTGAAACGACCAATCCGGCCGCGCCGCTAGCAAAGTCATGATCGCCAGGCGACCCGACTCGTGGATCACCCGATCCAACTGCGAAAAATCAATCATGCCCGCTCGTCCTCGGCTACTGCGCCCCCCCGCGCCCGCAACAGGACACAGGCCGCATAGATGAAGTGCAATCCCCCAAAGGTGAGCGCCATGAACATCAGCGCAGCATGCCAAGACCGCCCTTCCAGCGCCCGCACCCACGGCAAAAAGGACGCCATCCCACAGCCCAAAAACCCCCACCCCAAGGCCAACAGCGAGCGCGGCGCAAACGACCCCATCGCCAACAGCGCCAGCCCATAAAAGAGCGTCCAGAACGAAACCATGTCCGTGTAATTGCTCGACTGCATCAGCGCCGACAACAAACTCATGAAAAAGCCCGCCCCCAGGGGCGGCGCCACCGAGCGCAGCGCCATCTTCATCCCCGCACTGGCAAACAGATCCCCCCGGCGCCGCGCGCTCCGGTGCAATAACCATAAATTAAAACCCGTCACACAAACCAACACCCCCAGCCAAAGCCCCATGAATCCCAGCGGCGACAAGCGCGCCGACCCCTCCATCCGCAGCATCAACCCGCTCACCAACAGCGTCAACACTCCCGCCCCCAACGCCGCCGGAGCCGACAGCGCCCGGTACACCGTGGCCCGCTCCATCAAGGCCCGAATCGTCTTCAAATGGGCAACAGCTTCTAGGTCAGGGGCAATCATACGAATCAGGGGCGCAACTTACTTTGCGCCACAAAGTAAAACCGAACCCTCCCCAAGCAAGCGCTTTTTCGCGCCGGCAGGTGGGGCCTAGTTGACCATGCGTGGCCAAGCCCTTGCCGCCGAGGGCGCGTCCTCGTCCTTGTATTAAAAGCAGACCCGGTTCACGGAACTCCTGTGCATCTATGGTGTTGACAAAGCGGCGCGGACAGATAACCAATTAAACTTAGCTCTCTTTGACAATCAATTGCATGGTATTCCTCTCCTCGATAAGACGCCTCATCGAGACCACAGGCTATAGCATCTACAAATTGCCCCGGGGCCGCAAGTTCAATGGAGACCAGGCCTACGATCAGGACGGATTGTGGTCCGTGCACAACCACGACTTTCTGCGGGACCCCGGATTCATCGAGGCCTATCAACGGGGCGTGGCCGCTGCCGGCGATCTGAACTGGCACTGGCGGGTACACGTCGGCTTGTGGGCCGCGTGCGCTGCCAGCAAGCTAGAGGGCGATTTCGTTGAGTGCGGAGTCAACTATGGCTTTCTCAGCTCGGCCATCATGCAAACCCTCGACTGGGACTCCACCGGAAAAACGTTCTATCTGCTGGATACCTTTGCGGGGATTGACGCGCAGCATGTCAGCACATCGGAACTAGCCGCCGGCATCATGGCCATGAACGAAAAACATCTCAAAAACGGTTTCTACGTTCGCGGGATCGATTCCGTTAAAGCCAATTTTTCCCAATGGAAGCACCATCGGATCATCCAGGGAAGCGTCCCCGAGACCCTCAGCCAGATCGACAGCGCGCAGCTGGCCTTTTTACACTTGGATATGAACTGTGCGCCGCCGGAGGTTGCCGCGTTCGAGGCCCTCTATGATCGCTTGGTGCCGGGGGCCTTTATCTTACTCGACGACTACGCCTATCGCGGCTTCGCCGCCCAGAAAGCGGCCATGGATGAGGCCGCCAAGGCCAAAGGCTTAAAAATTCTCTCACTTCCCACCGGGCAGGGACTGATGATCAAACCGCCGCGATCAGCCTAAGCCACTAATGGGTCGCTGCCGCCCTTCGAGTCCCGGCGCCCAGCATCCTCCCAACGAACGTCAGCTGCGACACCTCATATTTTGAATTCGCCATCGACCAATAAAACGGTTCCGAACGAACCCAGCCCGACCTCGACTCTCGTCATTATTAACTTCAATGACTGCGCGCGCCTCCTCACTTGCCTGGAAAGCCTGCGCGACTGTGGACGCGCCGTGCTCGTTTACGATAACCACTCTAGCGATGCCTCCGCCGCGCAAGTGCGCGCCCAGTTTCCCACCGTCCACGTGGTGGAAAGCTCTAGCAACGCCGGTTACGGAGCCGCCGCGAACCGGGCCCTAGAACTCTGTGACACTCCTTATGCCATTCTATGCAATAGCGACGTGGTGTTTCTCAAAGGCTCCCTGGAAGCGCTCGAGAACTGCCTCCACCGGCACCCCAAGGTGGCCTTGGCTGGGCCCCGCCTGCTTAATGCCGACGGCACCCTCCAGCGCTCCTGTTTCGCCTGGCCAGGGAGCCGCGCCTGGTGGTTTGACAACGATCTCATCGCCGCCCTCCTGGGCCACCTGCCCGGAATGAAGCGCCGCCTCTTCCGCGCCTGGGATCACGACTGCGTGCGCCAGGTGCCCTGGATCAACGGGGCCGTGCTGGCACTCCGCCTCAACGCCGTGAACGAGTTGCGCGGGTTTGACGAAGCTTTTTTCATGTATCACGAAGAATCAGATCTCTGTTGGCGCGCGGCGCAAAAGGGTTGGGAGGTGTGCTTCACCCCTGCCGCAGAGGTGATCCACTTTGGGGGCTCCAGCACCGACAAAGTGCGCGCCGCCATGGCCTTCGCGCTTTTTTGCAGCACGCAACGCTTTGCCCTGAAGCATTATTCGCCCCTCCACGCCCGGCTCCACTGGATGACGTGGAAAGCTATCATGTTAGGGCGCGTCCTGCGCGGTCAGTCCCGCCTGGTTCTGGGCGGGATGCGCACCCCCAGGCCTTTGCTGCGCGAAGACCTCCAAGCTTGGAAGCGGGCCTGGGCCCTCAGCTACCGCGACCTCGCCAACCAGGGCACCGCCCCGGACCCCGGCAGTTCGCGGGTCCCTAATTTTTCATAACTCCCTTGCTGCCCGTGACTAGCAATCTTTCTGCACCGGCCTCTGTGCCGCCGAGCCCGCCCCTTTGCCTGCTCTGCGGGAGCGCGGGCGCGGTCCTGCTCTGGGAAACCGGCGATGCCCACTACGGCAACGCCGGCCGCTTCCGCGTCTTGCGCTGCCTCCACTGTGGTCTCGGCTTCATGGACCCGATGCCCCGCCCCGCCGAACTCGATGCTTTCTACCCCAAAACCTATTTTGCGCACCAACCTTTTGCCCCCAGAGGGCGCTGCCGCCGCCTTTTGAATCAGTGGCTCTTCAGCGACGTTTCTACGCGGGACCCACTCTTTCCCCAGCCCGGCGCGCTGCTTGATGTCGGCTGTGGCAGCGGTGCCTTTCTGCAAGAATGGCGGGCCGCCGGCTGGAGCGTTAAGGGCGTCGAAAACAATGCTTCCGCAGCCGCCTTCGCCCGCGCCCAGGGCCTCGATGTTTTCCCTGGTACCTTACATGAGGCCGACTTCGCGGACGCCTCCTTCGACTACATCCGTCTCAACCACTGCCTGGAACACCTCCTGGAGCCCGGCCGACTCCTCGATAAAATCCGAGCCCTGCTCAAGCCGGATGGGAAGTTATTCCTCGGCGTGCCTAACCTAGAAAGCACCACGGCGAAGTGGTGGGGCCCTTCGTGGTGGTATCTCACGCTGCCAGTACATCCCTATCATTATTCAAACCGCACGCTCCCCGCCCTCCTCGCCCAACACGGCTTTGCGGTGGAGCGCTTGGCCTACAATTCAAACTACGGAGGCATCCTGGGCAGCCTGCAAATTCACCTAAATCGCCACGCCCCCGGCATCCCCGCCCATGGCTGGCTCATGCGGCAGCGCCTTCTCTGGCTCCCCGCCAATTGGTTGGCCAAACTCATCGACCGCTGCGGCACCGGTGACGCCATGGAAATCACCGCCCGCGTCGTTCCTAACTAGAAATGAATTTGCTCTCCACGGCCTTAACTCTGCTTCCTTGGACAGGATTCCGCGCCATTTTTAGCGCCCTCAAAGGGCTGCGCCGCCTCCGCGGCAAATCCATGCAGACCCTCGCTTGCCGCGAGGGCCTACAGTGGAGTTTGGATCTCGGCCAAACCATCGATTTATGGATTTACCTCACCGGCGCCTTTCAACGCCCCAGCGTAGACGCCCTCCTGCGCCTCATCCGGCCCGGCGACGTGGTCCTCGACATCGGCGCCAATATCGGTTCGCACACGCTGTTCATCGCCCGGGCCGTCGGACCGGCAGGCCAAGTCCATGCTTTTGAACCCACCCCATTCGCTTTCCAAAAACTGCAGCGCAATCTGGAGCTCAACCCGCTCCTGAGCGCCACCACCCAAGCTCACCAAATCGAACTGGTCGCCCCCGGCACCCCAGCCCCCACCAGCGAAATCCATTCCAGCTGGCCCCTGGACCCCACCAGCAAGGTCCACCCCAACCACGGCGGCGCCCTCATGGCCACCACCGGCGCCCGCATCTCCACGCTCGACGCCTTCTGCTCCTCCCACGCCCTCCCCCGCGTCAATGTGATTAAAATCGACGTCGATGGCCATGAATGCAACGTGCTCCGCGGAGCCCAGCACCTCCTGCAAACGCAGCGCCCCGCCATCGTCCTCGAATTGTGTCCCTGCGTTTTCGCCGCTGCCCCCCCCCACCGCTTTGAAGATTTTATTGAAATGTTAGTTGATCTCGACTACCGCCTCCTCGACGAGACCCATTTTCAACCTCTGGCCCTGGACGCCGCCCGACTTCGCGCCCTCATTCCGCCCGCCGACGGCATCAACGCCATAGCCATCCCAGCCGAGTTCCCCTTGGCCCAGCTCAGCAAGGAGCGTCTATGAGCCCGCGCGTTTCCGTCATCTTGCCTAACTACAATTACGCCCGCTACCTCAAGGAGCGGATCCGCTCGATCCTCTCTCAAACCATGCCGTCCCTCGAACTGATCTATCTTGACGATCATTCTAGCGATCAAAGCAACGCCGTGGCAGCGGAGTTTGCCGCCGACGCGCGCATGCAGCGGCATTGCTTCAGCGTAAACTCGGGCCAGGTCTACCAGCGCTGGAACGACGGTGCCGCCCTCGCTCAGGGGGAATGGCTGTGGTTTGCCGGCGCCGACGACTCGGCTCATCCAGGCATGCTCGCCCACCTCCTCAGCCTCGCCGACCGCCATCCCTCTTGCGGACTATTGCGGGGGAATTTCTTTCGCATTGATGGCGCCGGACGCATCATCGACCGCGCCAGCGACGACTTCTTGCGCCGACCCAAAGACCGCCAAAGCTACTTCGCCACCAGTGCCGAGGAACTCGCCTATCTCGCCACCTACACCTACCCAACCGCCAGCGCCCTGCTCATCCGGCGGGACATCTTCGAACACCTTGGCGGCTTTGATCTGCGCATTCCCTTGGCCTCAGATATCCATTTCTACCTGCGCCTCGCGGCACTCGCGGATGTCGCCTACAGCGCCGAAGTTTTCAGTGTCTACCGGGATCACCGCGACACCTTCACCAGGACCAACTCCATGGCGGCTACCGACCTTTCCAAGGCTTACTGCACTTCCGAAGCCATCCGCCTGCTGGCAGCCCGCGGAGACGCCACCCGAGCCGCCCGACGCGCCGCCGCGCGTTCCATCCGCTTTCGCCTAACCACCATCGCCTGCACGCCCGGCGTCCGTTTGCCCGCAACTTTAGCGTGGATGCCTGGCAAGATCCACGAGGTCGTGCCCGATCGACGCCTTCTCACTCTACCTTTCGCGCCTCCTTCTTCACCAACATGTTAGCAAGTCCCCCTAAGACATTCCGCTCTGTCCTCATCACTGGCGGCGCAGGCTTCCTGGGCCACTACGTGTTGGCAGCCCTGGCACCGCAGGCGCAACGCCTTATCGTCTTGGATAACCTGCTCGCCGACGTCCACGGAGAGGCGGACTTCTTTCCCGAGGCCGAGTTTCCTGAAAGCCTCAGGAGTCGACTTCATTGCATTAAAGGAGATATCCGAGATCGCGCCATCTTGGCCACAATCGCCGACCAGTTTCCTGACATCGAACTAGTGATTCATCTAGCGTCACTTACCGGCACCGGTCAGTCGATGAACCTCATCGCCGAATATACCGATGTAAATTGCGTCGGCACTGCCGTGCTGCTCTCGGCCCTGCTTTCCGGCGCGTTCCCGGCCCTGCAACATGTCATTCTCGCGGCTTCGCGAGCCATCTACGGCGAAGGTTCCTACCGCTGCGAAGTCGAGGGCAGCGTCCACCACGTCGACCTGCGCACCGCCGATGCGCTCGCCCAGGCCCAGTGGAACCCGCTGTGCCCGGATTGCGCCCGCCCCATGGTGCCAATCCCCACCACTGAAAGTGCCCCGCCCCGGCCGGCTTCCGTCTATGGCGTTTCTAAATGGACCCAGGAAGGACTCATGCACTCCATCCTGGCCACAGCCGGCATCCCCTACACCGCCCTGCGCTTTCAAAATGTCTATGGGCCCGGCCAAAGCCTCTCCAATCCCTATACCGGAGTCTTCGGCGTCTTTTTTTC
The DNA here is from genome assembly GCA_943331195.2 of Akkermansia muciniphila. Taxonomy (GTDB): domain Bacteria; phylum Verrucomicrobiota; class Verrucomicrobiia; order Verrucomicrobiales; family V1-33; genus CAIZWU01. The sequence continues at coordinate 8,286 of CALQKQ020000086.1, forward strand.
TAGCCTCATGCACGGCTACCCCATCGACATCTTCGAAGATGGCCTCGTCACCCGGGACTTCATCCACTGCACCGACGCCGCCTGGGCGATTTACCAAGCTGCGCAACGCCGCCCCGCCGGTGTCCTCAACATCGGCAGTGGCCAGTTCACTCCCATCAGCGAAGTGGCCCGCATCATGCGCGACCTCCTCGGAAGCCACGTCGCCATCGGCTCCTCCGGCCGCTTCCGCAGCGGAGATATCCGCCATAGCGCCGCCGATATCACCCGCGCCAAAGAAATGTTAGACTTTAAACCGTCGGTCCCGCTAGAAGTAGGGGTCGCCGGCTACCTGAAGTGGGCCCTGCGCAAAGCTCCCATGCCCCCCAACACATTTCTCAAATCGCGCGAGTCCCTCGCCTTGCTCAAATGAAATGGCCCACCGATCTTAAGCGCCGCTGGGGAATGGCGGTCCACGATCTGCTGGTGAGACTCATGGCTTCACCGCTGGGAACCCTCGGCGCTGAAGTCATCAGGCGGGTTCCCGGACTATGGACAAAGGTGTTTCTCAAACCCGCCCTGCCTTCCCAAACGCTCGCCGACATCGCCTCCCTGAAGCGCGACGCCAACTCCTGCGCGGACCCGGCACGCGTCTTATTCTCTCTAGCGCTTCACTATCTCGACGCGACGGGTGGCCAGGCCGATTCCCAAGCTCTCGCTTGCTTGCGCAGCGCCCAATGGCTTGGATTCGCCGCCGAGGAACGGATCCTCCTTTACCAGGCCATTCTCCGGGCGCGCTGCGGCGACGCCCAAGGCGCTCAAGCCCTCGCCAACTTGCTCCAACCCTGCGATCTAACGGCTCAAGAAAGGCACGCTTTGGACGCCGCCATCGTCCTTCGCTTGCCGCTGCGGCAACCCCTCTACCAAGAACCCGCTGGCCATGCCATGCCAGCCCATCTGCTCGTCGTCGACGATCCGCAGGGCCATGCCGCCGCATGGTTCCCCCAAAGTGCTGGCCTCTTTCTTTGCCCCGAGCTCAACGGCCTTTCCCTCACCTGGTGCGCCGGACTCGGCCAGCATTTTGACCTCGCCATCGGATCCACCCGGGCACGCGAACTTGCCATCCAGGCCGGACTTTCTTTTGCCACCTGGCAGGTCGTCGATTTTGCGGCCGATGCCTCGTGATTCCTTGCGGTATTTCAGAGCACCATCCACCCATCAGCGCGAAAGGCGCGTCCCGGTTGCATTCGCCCCGCGCCGTGGTCTCATGGTGGAGCATGTCCCGACTCCACGCGCTCCGACTTAGCCCGCTCCGCCCGGCCGGGGCGGAGCTGCGCGCTTCTCTGTAAAGTCGGCGGCCTCGCCCGCTCCGGCCCCACCGGCCGCGGCCTCCCGCGATGGTCCTTTCCCTTTTTCCCTTTTTCTCGATTTTTATGATTCCCGATCCCTCCAGCAAATACCGCGCCTTCCCTCCGGTTCCCCTCCCGGACCGCCAGTGGCCCGATCGCACCCTGACAAAGGCTCCGATCTGGTGTTCCGTGGACCTGCGCGACGGCAACCAGGCTCTCGCCGTGCCCATGAACGTTTCCCAAAAATTGGAAATGTTCGACGCCCTGGTGAAGTGCGGCTTTAAGGAAATCGAAGTCGGCTTCCCCGCCGCCTCCAACACCGAATTCGCCTTCAACCGCCGCCTCATTGAAGAAAAGCGCATCCCCAACGACGTCACCATCCAAGTGCTCGTCCAGGCCCGCGAAGACCTCATTGAGCGCACCGTGGAAAGCCTCCTCGGGGCCCGCCGCGTCATCATCCACCTCTATAACAGCACGTCTCCAGCCCAGCGCCGCGTCGTCTTCGGCAAGTCCAAAGCCGAGGTCGTCGCCATCGCCCGCCAAGGCGCTCAGCTCATCAAAGACCGTCTCTCCCGCTTGGAAGCCACTGGCACCGAGGTCCTCCTGCAATATTCGCCGGAAAGCTTCAGCGCCACCGAATTGGATTTCGCCAAGGAAATCAGTGAGGCCGTCATGGACGTCTGGCAACCCACCCCCCAGCGCAAGATGATCCTCAACCTCCCCGACACCGTGGAGGTCGCCATGCCTAACGTCTACGCCGACCAAGTGGAGTGGATGTGCCGCCATCTCAAAAACCGCGACAGCCTCATCATTTCCCTCCACACCCACAACGACCGCGGCACTGGCGTCGCCGCCACCGAACTCGGCCTCCTCGCCGGAGCCGACCGCGTCGAGGGCACCCTCTTCGGCAATGGCGAGCGCACTGGCAACCTCGACATCGTCACCGTAGCCATGAATTGCTACATGCATGGCATCGCCCCCGGCTTGGATTTCCCAGACATCA
>CALQKQ020000087.1 GCA_943331195.2 Akkermansia muciniphila
AACACTCGCCGCAAACACTCCTCCCTGGCCTACAAAACCCCCTTCCAATTCGAATCAAACCTCTCTCAAAATAACTGATTTTTTTGGTCCATATATCAGTTGCATCTCAGAAGCCACGGCGGAATCCATGCAGGACATTGTGTGGCTGATCCAAACCGATCGCATGGGCCTGCGCGAGTTGATCGTGAAGCTGCGCCATTCCGCAGCGATGATTATCGGAAATGTCGTTCTTAACATCGAGGTGAAGCCGCCCCAGTTCGCGAACCGCCCTTTATCGCTCTTGTTTCGGCGGCATTTCTTTTTCGCCTTCAAAGAGACCTTAAATAATATTCGCAAACACGCCGGTGCCACTAACGTCGCCATTGTTATCGACATCAGCGCGCTCACCCTCAAATTGACGGTGCAGGACGACGGCAAAGGGTTCGAGTCCACTGCCCCTGCTCATGGAGGACAGGGACTGGCGAACTTGCAGCAGAGGGCGGTGCTTTTGCAGGGCACTTGCCAAGTGGATAGCACACCCGACCAAGGCACGACGGTTCGCTTTGAAGTCGACCTTCGCGCCTAGGGGAAACGTTCGCCTCATTCGTGCCCATCCATCGTTGCGATGGCCCACGGGGCGGTGAAGTGCGCTAGATTTGTGGACCAAAAGCCACGAAGCGCAAGCATTACCCAAAAACCACGTTTTACCTACACCGCCGCATGCAAAGCTCGGGCCCTTGAATCCTCGACTTTGGCAAGCCCGTGAGCGGAGTCGCGCAGGAAGTCTCATTCATGCGCGAGGTCCTCCACCGCAGGTGCTGCCACCGTCCGCCGGAGCGCGGCACCGCAGCGCGCGGGAGGGGCGATCCCGGGGAGCTTGTCCAGGAAGCGTAGGCACATTCCTGAAGTAATTTCAGGGCTTGGCCCGGGGGCCTTTGCTGGGGGGCGAGCCATGCAAGCCTTGGTTGCGTTTGGGCGGTGGCCGGGTTATTATTCAAAACGATACAACCTGAGCGGCGAAAAATGCCAGGCCGCTTTCGTTGCAGGTTTACTAAATCGATAGAAATGCCATGATAGCGACCTCCATGATGATTTTGATGTCGGACTCGGCGGCGGCCCCGGCACTGGTTTGGGCGGAGCGGGGCGGATGGTTTTCTTTCCAGGAGCTGCTATGAATGCGTTCGCAACCCCAGGGCACCTCAGGGCGCGGCGGCGCGGGTCGGATGCGGCGTCTGCGCCGGAGGCTTTGCCGGACGGGAGCGGAGGGCGGTGCCGCATCGTGTTGACGGGCGGGCCGGGGGGCGGCAAGACGACGGCGGCGGACCTGTTTCGCCGGGAATTGGGGGAGCGGGTGGTCATTGTACCGGAGGCGGCGACGATGGTTTTTTCGGGGGGATTTCCGCGCTGCAAGGAGCCGTCGCAGGTGGTGGCGGCGCAGCGGGCTATTTTCCACGTGCAGCGCAACTTGGAGGACGTGCAGTCGGCGCGCTATCCGGGGCGGATTTTGCTGTGCGATCGGGGGACGGTGGATGGGGCGGCCTACTGGCCAGGGGCAGCCGAGGGCTTTTTTGAGGCGCTGGGGACGACCTTGGAGGCGGAGTTGGGGCGCTACGATGGGGTGATTTTTTTTGAGAGCGCGGCTGCGGGAGGGCTGAGCATTGAGGGGGGCAATCCGGTGCGCCAAGAGAGCCTGGAGGAGGCCGCCGCGCTGGACGGCAAGCTGCGGGAGCTGTGGGAGGGCCATGCGAACTTCATCCTGGTGCGGCATCACGCCTCCTTCCTGCGCAAGATCAGCTTAGGTTTGGCGGAATTGGACGCGATGATCGACGGCCTGGTGACCTGTCAGGGGCCGCCAGGGGCGGGAGCGGAGATGTGCTAAAAAAGGCATTCTCTACAGGCATTTTTAACTTTTTTCCTTTTATGAATGACCCCGTGGCTCCGATTTACATCAAATGGTTTAGCGAGATTAGCCTGGCCGATCTTGCGGAGGTGGGGGGAAAAAATGCTTCGCTGGGGGAGCTGGTGCGGGAGCTTTCGGCGGCGGGGGTGCGGGTGCCAGATGGCTTTGCGATCACGGCGGAGGCGTATCGCTATTTCCTGCGGGAGGCGGGGTTGGAGAGTCGCTTGCGGGGGATTTTAGCGGGTTTGGATACGGGGAATGTGGCGGGCTTGGCGGCCTGCGGGGCGGCCCTGCGGGGGGCGATGGGGCAGGCGGAGCTGCCGGAGGATTTGGCGGCGGCGATTGTGGCGGCGTATCACAAGCTGTGCGGGGCGGAGGAGGTGGCGGTGGCGGTGCGTTCTTCGGCCACGGCGGAGGATTTGCCTGGGGCCAGCTTTGCGGGGCAGCAGGAGACGTTTTTGAATGTGGTGGGTGCAGAGGCCCTGCTGCGGGCCTGCCGGAGGTGTTTGGCGTCGCTGTTTACGGATCGGGCGATCAGCTACCGGGTGGACCAGGGTTTTGATCATTTGGAGGTGGCCCTGAGCATCGGGGTGCAGCGGATGGTGCGATCGGATTTGGGCTGCGCGGGGGTGATTTTTACGATTGATACGGAGACGGGGTTTCGGGAGGCGGTGCGGGTGAGTGCGGCCTATGGCTTGGGAGAAAATGTGGTGCAGGGGACGGTGACGCCGGATGAGTATGTGGTTTTTAAGCCAACCTTGCGGACGGGGCACCGGCCGATTTTGCAGAAGGTGTTGGGGAGCAAGGAGTATCGGCTGGGTTTGGGGAGCGGGGACGGGGCGAGGGTGGAGAATGTGGCGGTTCCGGCGGAGGAGCGGGCGCGCTGGGCGCTTTCCGACGACGAGGTGCTGCAATTGGCGCGCTGGGCCTGCCAGGTGGAGGACCACTATTCGGCGGTGCGGGGGCAGGCGGTGCCGATGGATTTGGAGTGGGCCAAGGATGGGCTGACGGGGGAACTGTTCTTTTTGCAGGCGCGGCCGGAAACGGTGCAGGCGCAGCGCGACCTGGGGGTGTTGGAATCCTATCACTTATTGCAGCGCGGCGCGGTGTTGGCGCAGGGGCAGAGCGTGGGTGGGGCGATCGCCACGGGCCGGGTGCGCCTGATCCGGAGCGCGGCGGGAATTGCCCAGTTTCAAGAGGGGGAGATTTTGGTGACGGACAAGACGGATCCGGATTGGCAGCCGATCATGAAGAAGGCGGCGGCCATTGTGACCAATCGGGGAGGGCGCACCTGCCATGCGGCCATCGTGAGCCGCGAGCTGGGGGTGCCGGCGGTGGTGGGGACGGGGCAGGGCACGGAGGCGCTGCAGGACGGGCAGATGGTCACGGTGAGTTGTGCGGAGGGGGGCGCTGGCTTCGTGTATGAGGGGGCGCTGGCGTTTACGGTGGAGCGCACCGATCTGAAAGCGCTGGGGGAGCCCCGCACTCAGGTGATGTTGAACTTGGCCAATCCGGAGCAGGCGTTTGGGCTTTCCTTTCTTCCCTGCCAGGGGGTGGGGCTGGCGCGCATGGAGTTCATCATCAGCAACTTCATCAAGATCCATCCGCTCGCGCTGTTGGATTTTGCGCAGTTGGCGGACTTGGAGGCGAAGGCGGAGATCGCGCGGCTGACGGCGGGCTATGCAGACAAGCCGGAGTTTTTTGTGGATCGGTTGGCGCAGGGGGTGGCCATGATCGCGGGGGCGTTTTATCCCAAGGACGTGATTTTGCGTTTGAGCGACTTCAAGACGAACGAGTACGCCAACTTAGTGGGTGGTCGGGCGTATGAGCCAGCGGAGGAGAATCCGATGATGGGTTTTCGGGGGGCGAGCCGCTATTATCATCCGCGTTATCAAGCTGGCTTTGCTCTGGAGTGCCGCGCGGTGCAGCGGGTGCGCCAGGACATGGGGCTGCGCAATCTGAAGGTGATGATTCCGTTTTGCCGCACGGTGGAGGAGGGCCTGCGGGTGCAGGCGGAGATGGCCAAGCACGGGTTGGAGCGGGGGCGGGACGGGCTGGAGGTGTATGTGATGTGCGAAATTCCCAGCAATGTGATTTTGGCGGCGGAATTTTGCCAGATTTTCGACGGGTTTAGCATTGGTTCGAACGACCTCACGCAGTTGATTTTGGGAGTGGACCGGGACAGCGCGATTGTGGCCCCGCTTTTTGACGAGCGGAATCCTGCGGTGATGAAGATGATTGCGGAGGTCATCGCCATTTGCCGGGCGCAGGGACGCAAGGTGGGGATCTGCGGGCAGGCACCCAGCGACTATCCGGAATTTGCCTCCTTTTTGGTGCAGCAGGGGATCGACAGCATTTCGCTGAATCCGGACACGGTATTGCGCACGCGGCTGGCAATTTTGCAGGAGGAGGAGGCGATGAGAGGGGGGCGGTCGGCGAGTCCCTGAGCCGGGGTGAGCGGTTTTTTTTTTGTCCTTTTTTAAAAACTATGAAGTCATCTCCTTCTCTTCCGATTCTGTGTGGCACGGATTTTTCGACGGCGGCGGCGGCGGCGGGGGAGGTGGGGGCGGCGTTGGCGGTGCGTCTGAAGGTTCCGCTTTTGTTGGTGCACGCCTGTCAGGTGTTGTTGGAGGGAGCGGAATTGGATTCGTATGATCGGGCGATTGCGGTGTGGCGGGAGCGGCTGCGGGTGGAGGGGGAGCGGCTGCGGGGCTTAGGAGCGGAGGTGGAGGAGATTTTGGCGTTCGATGCGCCGGACGTGGCCTTGGTGCAGGTGGCGCGAGAACGGGAAGTGCGCTTATTGGTGGTGTCCTCGGTGGGGCGGCGGGCGCGCTCGCGCTGGTTGTGGGGGAGCGTGGCGGAGCGGGTGGCGGAGTCGGCGCCGGTGGCGACTTTGGTGGTGCGCGAGGCGGGGCCGTGGGTGGGATGGGCTCGGGGGGAGCGGGCGCTGCGGGTCTTTGTGGGGGTGGATTTCAGCCGCAGTGCCGAGGCGGCGCTGCAGTGGGTTGGGGGGCGGCGGGAGCTGGGGGCTTGCGAGGTGACGGTGGGCCATGTGGATTGGCCGCCGGAGGAGGCGGCGCGCTTGGGGGTAGAGGGTCCCCTGGGCTTGGCGGGGAGTAATTCAGCTTCGGTGCAGAGTTTGTTGGAGCGCGATCTTCGGGCTAAGGTGGAGCGCTGGTTAGGGGCGGGGGAGGTGAAGCTTTGGGTGCGGGGAAATTTGGGGCGGACGGACTTGCCTTTGGTGGCGATGGCGGAGGCGAGTGCGGCGGATGTGGCGGTGGTGGGGACGCACCAGGTGCAGGGCTTGGCGCGGCTGGGGCAGGTTTCGGTGTCGCGGGGGGTGTTGCATCGGGCGGCGATGAGTGTGGCCTGTGTGCCTGCGGGGGCGGCGGCGCGCGTGCCTGGGCCGCTTTTTCGGGCGTGCCTGCGTGTGTTGGTGGCGGTTGATTTGGCGGAGCCCTATGGGTTTGCGGTTCCGTATGGCTACGCGATTGTGCAGCCTGGGGGCACGGTGCGGCTGCTGCACCATCGGCTGCCGTCGATGCTGCCGGATGGGGAGGAGGGGCTCGAGGAATGGGGTAAAGAAAGGATTGAGGGGGGGGCCGAAGGGGAGGAGGGGGACGAGGGGAGGAAGGGCTTGGAGGGGCGCTTGCGGGAGTTGATTCCGGAGGAGGCGGCGGGGCGAAGTTTGCGGAGTGAGGTGGAGATCACGGTGGGCTGGGAGACGGCGGAGGCGATTTGCGCGGCGGCGGAGCGGTTTGCGGCGGACGTGGTGTGCATCGGTGCCCACAGTCGCCCGGGATTCACCGCGCGGGCGCAGGGATCGGTGGCCCTTGCGGTGCTGCGGCAGAGCCGGCGTCCGGTGTTGGTGGTGTGGCCCCCGGCTGATTAGAACATTTTGAAGGTTCCTCCTCCGATTGAATGGCATGGGCTGGCTGCGGAAAAAGCAGTAGATGTGTTAGGGAGTGATTTGGCGCGGGGATTGGCGCCTGGGGAGGTGGTGCAGCGGCGGCGGCGGCATGGGCCCAACGTGGCGACGTCCCCGGAGGGGCCGGGGGAGTGGCGGCGTTTTTTGCGGCAATTTGCTCAGCCTTTGCTTTATGTGTTGCTGGGGGCGGCGGGGATTGCGGCGGCGATGGGCGAGGGGTTGGATGCGGCGGTGATTGTGGCGGTGGCGCTGGTGAATGGCTTGGTGGGCTATCTTCAGGAGGCTAAGGCGGAGGCGGCGATACGGGCCTTAGCAAAAACCGTTATTCATCAGGCGACGGTGCGTCGGGGCGGGGCCAGTCAGCGGATTCCGTCGTCGCACCTGGTGCCTGGCGATGTGGTGCTGGTGCGGTCGGGCGACCTGGTGCCTGCGGATCTGCGTTTTACGCAAACTCGCAATCTTCGAGCGGATGAGTCCATGTTGACGGGGGAGTCGCTTCCGGTGGCGAAGCAGGCGGGGGCGCTGCCGGTGGGCACGGAATTGGCGGAGCGGAGCAATTTGGGGCATGCGGGGACGCTGGTGACGAGTGGTCAGGGGGAGGCGGTGGTTTGCCGGATTGGGGACGACACGGAGGCTGGGCAGCTGGGGCGGCTGGTGGCGGCGACGGGAGAGGGGGCGACGCCGCTGGGGCACTTGTTGGGGCGGTTTAGTCAGGGGGTGCTGTGGGTGATTTTGGGTTTGGCGGGTTTGACGTTTGGGTTGGGGGTGGCGCGAGGCGAGCCGGCGGCGGCGATGTTCATGGCGGCGGTGGCCTTGGCGATTGGGGCCATCCCCGAGGGGCTTCCGGCGGCGGTGACGGTGGTGCTGGCGATGGGGGCCACGCGCTTGGCGCGCCGCCAGGTGGTGATGCGGCGCTTGTCGGCGGTGGAGACGCTGGGGAGCACTACGGTGATTTGTTCGGACAAGACGGGCACCTTGACGAAGAATCAGATGACGGTGCAGGCGGTGCGGGCTGGGGGACGGGAGTATGTGGCCACGGGGTTGGGCTATGGGTTGGAGGGTGGCCTTTGGCTTGGGGGGGAGGCGGTGGAGTTGGAGGCTCATGCGGCATTGCGGGAGTGCTTGCGGGCGGGGGTGCTTTGCAATGATGCGGAGTTGGTATGGGAAGAGGGGGAGGCCGCAGCGCGGGGAGACCCTACTGAGGCGGCGCTGCTCGCGGTGGCCGCGAAGGCTGGGTTGAGCTTGACGGGGACGAGGGAGGAGGCACCGCGCCGGGATGTGATTCCGTTTGAATCCGAACTGATGTTTCGGGCCACGCTGCACGGGGAGGGGGGCGGTGGGGTGATCTATGTGGTAGGGGCGTTGGAACGGGTGTTGCCGCGTTGTGTGGAGGAGTTGGGAGCGGCGGGGGATGCGGTGGCGCTGGAGGTGGCGGCGGTGCAGCGGGGGATGGATGGGATGGCGCGGCGGGGCCTGCGGGTGGTGGCCTTGGCGCGGCGGAGGGTGGATGCAGGTTTGATTCGGCTAGAGATAGGTGAGGTCGCGGGGGGGCTGACGTTTCTGGGATTAGTCGGGATGATGGATCCGCCGCGGGAGGAGGCGGTGGTTTCGGTGAGGAAATGTCAGGCTGCTGGAATCGCGATAAAGATGATCACGGGCGACCACGTGCTGACGGCGCGGGCGGTGGCGGAGCAGCTGGGGCTGCAAGGGGAGCGCGAGGGGGGAAGGCTGGTGGCGCTTGCGGGGCGGGATTTGGAGCTTTTTTCGGAGGAGGCGTTGCCGGAGGTCGCGGATCGGACGGCGGTGTTTGCCCGGGTTTCGCCTGAGCAGAAGCTCCGCTTGGTGCGGGCGCTGCAGGCGCGCGGGCATGTGGTGGCCATGACGGGGGATGGGGTGAATGATGCCCCGGCGCTGAAGCAGGCGGACATTGGGATCGCCATGGGGCGGAGTGGGACGGATGCGGCCAAGGGAGCTGGGGACATGATTTTGAGCGACGATAATTTCGCGGGCATTGTGGCGGCGGTGGAGAGTGGGCGGGGGATTTTCGACAATCTAACTAAATTCCTGGTGTGGATCATTCCGACAAACCTGGGGGAGGCGCTGATGCTATTGAGCGCTATTTTGCTGGGTTTGCCGCTGCCTTTGTTGCCGCTGCAGTTGCTTTGGATCAATCTGACGGACACGTTATTAGGACTGGCTCTAGCTTTTGAGCCGACGGAGGGGGATGTGATGGAGCGGCCGCCGCGCGGGCGGGCCAGCCCGCTGTTGAGTGCCGAGTTGTGGTGGAGGAGCGGGCTAGTGGCCTTGATCATGGTGGTTGGGGGGATCGGGATTTTTTTGTGGGAGCTGCGCTTGGCCCCGGAGGGGTTGGTGGTGGCGCGCACGGCGGCGATCAATGCGGTGGTGATGGTGCAGATGGCGTATTTGTTCAATTGTCGCTCGCTGCGTCGGCCCGCGTGGTGCCTGGGCCTGTGGAGCAACGGTTGGGCGGTGCTGGGGGCGCTGGCGATGTTGGGGGCGCAGCTGCTGTTGACGTATGCGCCGGTGCTCAATCGGCTGTTTCACACGGCGCCATTGAGCCTGGCCGCTTGGGGGCGACTGGGGGCGGTGGCGGGCGCGGTTTTTCTCGTGGTGGAAGTGGAGAAGGGGCTGCGCCGCCGGGGCGGGTGGGCCCAGCGCTGGGGGTGCGGCAGCGCGTGAGCCAAGGTCGTGGAGCCTTGCTAGTTTGGGCGCATAATCGGCGTGAGGAGTCCGCCGCGGGTTGGGCTTTTTTTTTGAACCTTGGCTTTGTTGGGGGCGAGGCGCTGGCAACCCTGCCGGGGTGCGCGTCATGCTAGGCTGGGATTCCGGTGGTGTCGCGGCGGCTCAGCCACCGGCGACAAGCTTAGCTGCCTTCGCCTCCAGGCTGGGGTTGGGTCCGGCTCATCGCACCAGTGGCGAGCGGATTCGGGCGCGTCCTCCAGGTGTGCGGCACCTGGCGCTGTTCCATGACCTCGCTTTGCCGCAAATACTTGCGCGCCGTGTTGCGTGACATCCCTGCCTTCATGGCACTCATGCTGATGGTTCTTCCTTGGTTGCGCTCGAAAACGAGCCTGGTGAGTTGGGTTTTGTTGACCACAACCCGAAGCAGCACCCGCCGCCCCGGCCGACGTCAATCAGCCCGCCGAATCACCCCGGAAAACCACCCCATCAGGGGTCAGTTTTAATTGTCCTCAGGGGTCACTTATCAGTGTCGTCGCACACCGTTTTCTTTGGCCTCAGGAGTTTCACCCATTGGGTGAGTCCTTTTCGCGGTCAAAAGCCCCCGGCGCATCGTGGGCGGTGGACCCGCCCGGCGGGCGGGGGCACCCCACAACGCGACAATGTCATGGATAATCGCGCGATGGGGCCCGCCGATTAGGCCGCCCCTTCAGGGCGGGGTATTCCCCGAAGGAAATGGCACCGTGGCAATTAACCGTTCCCATTAAACCGTTGCATGGCCCCCTAAACCGCCCTGCAAAACCCCCTCAAAAAACCCCTCTCCGCGCAAGTTCCTTCCTTTGACTGCATCACTGGGGGAATCACGGGGGAGTGCGGGGAAATGTTGGAAATATCAAACTATTTTAGGGGGCTGGGACTGAGGTGCGGGGAGGTGGGGTTGACTACGCCGCAAAGGAAGACCGCTATCAACAAAAGCGGCACTTCCAAAATGACCACCCCAAACCCACTAAGTACCTCCCTCCCCAGCCTCGCCTCCGACCCCACCGCCGCCTCCGGACTGCTCTCCGCCGCATCGCTCCTAACGGCTTTGTGGCCTGATCCAATTTCCCGCCCGTCCTTAAGGTGGGTTCGCGAAATGCAGGCCAAGCGCGCCCTGCCGTTTATCAAAATCGGCCACCTCGTTTTCTTTGAAATCGAACGGGTTCGCGCCGCCCTGCGGAAGTTTGAAGTCGCCTCGCTCTAAACAAAAATTGCAAACCTTAACGCAATTTTCCGATGCAAAATCCTGACACTTTCCGAGGCCCCCACGGGGGAATCGACCTCGCCGCCGAATGGCCAAAAGTACCCGCAGACGCCTTCCACGAAATCGGCGACCTCGCCCCCCAAGCCCTCGCTGATCTCCTTGACGGAGCCCGCCGGAAGGGCAGGAAATCGAACCGCAGGAGCTGGAAAAGCCAGCCCCAAACCCTAGCAAAACGGGCACGGAAGGGAGGCCGCCCTTGAGCCGCTCAACCTCGGACCAAATCCACGAAATCGAACGTGGCGCGTTGTCCGTCGGGTTTATTCATGGCACCGATTCACTAGCAAAGCATGGGCTAAAAGCCCGCCACTTCAGCGACGAAAACGGGGCAACCTGGCGTGTTCTGGAAATCGCCAGCGCAGCAAGTCCTTCAGGTTCGCCGGAGCTGCTCCACGTCTCGCAATTACTCGCCGAGGGTGAAGTAGCCGGGATTTGTGCTGGTGCCACCGGAACGACGTTTGCCGACCTTCTGACCGGCACGGGAGACGCATCGAACGGCGCATGGTATGCCGAACGCATCCAAAGCGGTTGGCGGCAGCGGCAGCGGCTTCGCCTCAGCGTCGACTTGTTCAAAATCGAAAGCGGGGAGGTCGATGGTGACACTGGGGAAATCATCAAGCAACTAGCCGAATTAGCGGCACCTCCGAAGCCCAACCGCAACCCATTGGCACCCCTAGCAACTTCGTTCTCTGACCTTTGCGGAAGCCCTCTTCCGCCACGGCAGCGGCTACTTGGTCAATGGCTATACGCGGGAGACTTAGGCGCGCTGATCGC
>CALQKQ020000088.1 GCA_943331195.2 Akkermansia muciniphila
AGGAAAACCACCCCCAGCTCCCTGCCCCGGCCACACCCCCAGCTCCCCCCTCCAGCAAAACCCTTGGTCAGGCCTAAGCAAAATCTAGATAATCAACAGGCCATGACTAGGGTAGGGACCTAAGATTTTATAATTTCCGAGATTCAGTCTTGATATTCTTCCCATTTTGAGGAAGAATGACTCACCAATTTGCGGTTTTTTGCAAAAATTTATGGAAATTAGACAAAACACCTTGCCTTCAAGGTTTCCTAAGTAATATATTCTCCATAATTAAACGGGTTTCCAATACTCCGCAGAGCTCACCCCCAACCCCTTCCCAACCATGCAAACCGTTAAAAACGAAGACACCCTCATCCGCAAGGATGCCGGAAGACTGGCGGATTTCATCATGTTCACCCAGCGCTCCTTCCTGCTGAACCTCTCCAAAGAGCTCAACAAAGGCAGCGTCTCCTTCGCCCAGTTCTTCCTCCTCGGCTACCTCGCCAATGAGAAGTTCCTCACCATGACCGACATCTCCAAAAAGATGGGCCACAGCACCGCCGCCGCCACCGGCCTCGTCGACCGCCTCGAAAAACTCGGCTACGTCGAACGCCTCCACGCCAGCGAAGACCGCCGCAAAGTCATGGTCCAAATCACCCCCAAAGGCGTCGACCTCGTCGACCGCATGCGCGAAGACATCACCGGCAGTCTCGTCGACCTCATGAGCGACCTCGACAAGGACGAACAAACCGCCCTCCTCAACAGCTACGGCAAACTCTCCACCTTCGTCCGCTCCAACTAATCTCCCCTCCCCCTCCAAATCACCGGACTCGGCCCCCGCGCCCCGTCCGGTTTTTTGTGCCCGCAAACCCCCCTCAGGGCCCCGCCTCCTCCAGCGCCGCCCGGCTCAGCGTGTTGAACCGATCCCACCCCAACGCCAAACGCAGGTAATTCTCCCCCCGCTGCCGCGCCGCCCGCCACCAATCCTCATAAACCGGATCCTCCACCTCCCGACTCGGCGCCGCCGCCAAGGCCTCCCCAAACAGCGCCGCCGCTTTCTCCAGCGCCGCACCCTCCACCCCCCCAACCGCCCCGCCCCGCAAAAAAATCGGCAACGCCTCGCCCTCCACCCCCCGCGGCACCAACCAACCCCGCCCCTTCCTCAAGCCATGCTCTCTCCATCCCTCCGCCGCTTCCTCGGCGGTCCCCGATTCCGCCTCCCGGCCTTCCGCTACATCCTCCACCGCCAATCCCTCCTTCGGTCCCTCATCCGGTCCCGCCTCCCGGCCTGCCGCTAAATCTTCCACCACCGAAGCACCCCGAACCGCTCCAGGCCCTGCCCCCTCGCCCTGCCCGGCGCCGCCAACCACCAGCCCCTCCCCCCCAACCTCCTCTAAGGCAACCGCCGCCCCGACCCCCATCGGGCCCGACGCCCCGCCATCCACCCCACCCCGAAGTAGCCCTGGCCCCCGCGCCGCCGCCGCCGCGCTCCCCGCCGCCGACTCCCCGCCCCGCCCCTCCAGCCACAGCCCCGCCCCACCCGCCAACAGCAGGCCCATCGCCGCGCGCCAAAAAAGAGTCATCGTGCCAAAGACAAGAGGCCAGCGCAGAACCCGTCCCGCGCTGGCCTCGTTTAAACGTCTTCCGTGATTTCCCTATTTCGGAAACACCGGTGCCCCGTCGCCATCCCGCGCCACCACCATGTTGGCGTCGTCCTTCACTAGCAAACTACCAGGATTCGCCTGCAGGGAGGTTTTCAGCGCATTGTAAAAACCCAGCGCATTGCCCGTCAACGCCATGCGGTTCTGGTGCAAGTAGCCCCAGAACGTATAGCGCCCCTGCTGCACCGCCGCCGCAGAATACGGCACCCCATTCCACGTCAACTCCACCGCGCCGCCCGTCACCGCATTCGCCCAGTCGGACGAACCCAAATAGCCCACAATATCCGCATCCGCCCAGGTGGAACCCAGCACCGCTTGAGAATAGTTGCCCCCACTGGAATAACCGCTGTTCCCCGTGAAATTCACCGCCGTTATCACCCCGCTGCTCGACGTGAAGGTGTTCTGGTTCACATCCAAAAACACGCTGTAGCCCATCTCCGCCATCGTCGTGATCCGGCTTCCCGAATCAACATTGCGCCCGGTGGCATACACCGTCCGACTCGCATCCGCTGCCACCCCGCTGAAAAGCGAAAGCGGCAACTCCCCCAACGAGCCATAAATCGCCCGGCCCAACAGCGGCGTCATGTTCGTCAAGCCCGCCGAAGCCCCTTCATTCTTAAACCACTTGAAGGGAATGATTCCCACCTCATCCTCCACCACCAAGGATGGCGAAGTGAACGCCGTCGAGGATTGGAACACATCCGAATAGCCAATCTCCGGCGCCGTCTCCGCCGAAGCCGCCGCCAGGGTCGGTGCCACCGTAATCTGCTGGCCCGCCAGCGTCCCCAACACCGATTTGTCTAACAACTGAGTCTGCTGGATCTGCTGCGCCACATCGCGCACCCCATTCACCGATCCCGCCCAGTAGGTCCGGATGATGAATGGATTTCCCGCGTAGGTCCCATGGTAAATCGCGCGGTTCGCGCTGGCCGCCGCCGCATTGCCTTCATAGGCATAGCTGCTCACTGTCAAGGTGGCCAGAATGGCCGCGTGCGTCGAAGAGCGCGCCGCCGTCGAACCCGTCAGGTCCACCACAGTCTGTGCAGAAGCCGCACCCGCAAGGGCCGCCAACGAAATAAGGGCGAGGGAGAGTTTAGTAGTCATATAGGTTTGTTAGTGTGGAAAAAGTTGTTGATAAATCAAAATCTAGGCCCGGCGGCGGCGGAAAAAGACACAGGAAGCTAAGGCCGCCAAAATCCCCGACGAGGGCTCCGGCACAAAGGCCAAGGCCCCAGCGTCAGACATCGTAAAAGTCCCCAGGTACTGCCCCGTCCCCACCACCGCATTGCTGTCCAACGCGGAGCTCAGATTCGCTCCCGTCGCGCTGTGCAAGGTGCGATACACGTCCAATCCCGCACTCGCCCCTGCATTCAACGCCGTCAGCGGGTTCACCCCCACCCCGAAATACGTCGAAGGTCCCGGAGGCAAAAAAGAACTAAAACTGTTGATCGAACTGCTCGCATAGATAGCCCCGCCATCCACCGCGCCATTGGCCGCAATCCCATTCATGCTGTTGAAAAACGACTTCAAATTCGTCGACAGCGATCCCCGGTTGCTGCTGCTAAAGACCACCGCCGCCGAGCCTCCCGCTTCTCCCAAATAGTCTTGCGAAAAATAGGTCGTCCGCGCCGGGTCTCCTCCCGTAAGAGGATCGCTCGGCCCCACCACTCCCACAATGCCCCAGCGCACCGTGGCATCGTTGGCCCAACCGCTCCCAAAAGCCGTGCTCAAGTCCGCATTGAAATTCCCCAGCGACACCGGCAACTCCATCCCGCCCCGGTAGCCCTGCGACGCTCCCAGATTGAAGACATAAGTCTGACCCTCATAGCCAGTTCCACCAGCATTCACTTTGGCAAATCCCATCAAGAGATCCCCAGGACTCACCGTCAGCGCGGCCCCAGCGGCCTCAGCCCCCAGCAACATCGCCCCGGCCCAAAAAAGGTAAGATATGTTTTTTTTCATGTTGGTTTTTGTGGAAACGCTACCCGCGCCGCAAAATAAAAGGGCTCAGCAGCACGCCCATTCTTCTACAAAGCCACCTAAAGACAAACTTCTCCCTGCAACGCTTCCGCCACATCGCCTATCTTACGGTATCGTCACCCGCAGCCGAGCGAATAGCCGATTCCCCACCGCCGGAATCCGCACCGTCACCCGGTCCATTCCCCCGCCATAGAAATTGTCCCCCACCACCACTTCCCCCGCCGCCGCCACCCACGGCCCCTCTAGCTGCGTCGCCGTCTCCACCGACGGTGCCGCGTACGCCGAAGCATCGCTGCGCCGGAACGTAAAGTCCAGGATGCCTCCACTCAGGGACGCCGTCGGCAACAGCCCCAGATCCCCCGCCGCCCCTGGAAGACTCCCGATCACAAACTCCACGCTGTTCGCTATCCCATCCCGGTCGGGATCAGCCTGCGGCAGCGCCGCCTCTCCCACCAGCCCTTGCCCCGCCGCCCATTCCGCATAGCCCGAAGCCACCGGCCCCGTCGGCCGCTCCATTCGCACCTCCCCAACCGCATCCACCGTAAACGTCCCCACATATTGCCCCTGCTTGGCCGCCGCATTCCCTACCGCCAAACCCGCCGTCAAATCCGCACCCGACGTCGTGAAAAGTAGCCGATACACATCCAGCGCCAGCTCCACCCCATGCGAACCCGACGTCCCGATACTTCCCACCCCAAAGGAACTATTCGGACTCGCCGAAATCCCAAAACTTGTCGTCATCAGCGGCGGCTGAAACGCCGCATAATTGTTGTTCGCCGAAGTCGCCACCTTCGCCCCAGCCCCATTCACCCCAGCTACCTTGCCATTCATCTCCACCGAAAAAGTCTTCAACTGCGTCGACGCACTCCCCATTTGGCTCGACGATAGCACCAGCGGACTCGTCGCCCCCGCTACAAACGACGCCGCCCCCTGCGAGTAATAGACCGTCCGCGCCGGGTCTCCCGCCGTCAGGGGATCCGATGGCCCCACCACCCCCACCACTCCCGCCCGCAGTCGAGGATTCTCCTGCCACCCCGCCCCAAAGGCATCCTCCAGATCCGCCAAAATGTTCCCCACCACCACCGCCGCCGCCGTGTTTTCCCGCCAAACCGAGCCCGCTCCCAAGTTCAGCACATAGGTGCTAGATCCCACCCCAGTCCCATCCGCACTCACCTCATAAAAACCCAGCAGCAAATCGCCCGGAACCACCTTGATCGTCCCCGCCGACACCGGCCCCACCATCAAAGAAAGCGCCGCCGCACCAAACGAAAAATAGCGTGAAAAGATCATAACTTAAGGTTTGTTAGTGATATTGGTAAACCAGCCCCAGGGACCACTTTGGGTTCCGTCATCAGCTGACACCAAAGCTTTGCGACAAAATCCACCATCTTCAATTTTGCGCGTGTTCCATTTTTGTGACATGGCACCACCTTTGTGTCAATTTCGACACATTCCACCGCCGATCAGGTGTCAATAGCGTCACCTTACTCACCAACCTCTTCCGTTCCCCGCCTCCCTCAGCGCGCTGACTCCTCCTCCACAACGCCCGCCGCCCGCCGCCGACGCTTCTCCTCCTCGTCCTCCCCGCCCGCCGCAGGCTCCTCCACCTCCTCGCTGCCACCATAGCCAATCACCGTCACTTCCACCTCCGACAGCGGCGCCTCCGCCTTGGCCGCCGCCGTGCTCGCCGCGGCCTGCGCCGCCGCATCCGCCCCCGCAGGCCGCGCCGCCCCCGACGGTGGCGCCGGAGCCGGTGCCGCCGCCGCCGCAGGCGCCGCCGGTGCCGCCACCGCCGGAGCCCCCGTGCTACTCCCGCTCACCGCGATATTCCCCGCATTCAATACCTGCGAGGCCGCAATCGTCAGATTCCCCGCCGACCGAATCCCCGCGTCCCCTGCATCCACCGCCCCCAACGGCGCAATCAAATCCACATCTCCAGGCTTCACATTCTTCACCGTCGCCAACACCCCAATCCCACCGCCCGTCGAAAGCCCCGCCAAATCCGTGGCCACATCCGCACTCTGCGAATCAATCACCACCCGCGTCGGCGGTGCCGCCGCCACCGTCTTCGAGGAAGAACCCGCCGCCACATCGCCCTCCGACGACCAAATCATGATGTTCCCTCCGCGCAGCGTGAAAATCCGCAGCACCCCCACATCGACGCTCCCCTTGGCAAATACCGAGATGTTTCCGCCCGCTTCCGTGATGATCCCAGGCGGCACCAACCCACTCCCCAGATTGCTCCCCAAACTCAATTTGCCCCCCGGCACCAACACGCTGATGTCCCCGCCCGCCCGCGTCTTCAGCGAACGCGAGGACAAGTTGATGTCCCCCGCGCCGGTTAGGCCTCCGAACAAGACCGCCACCGCCGCCGTCCCCGTGTCATAATTACCCGTCGCCGGATACCCCCGCCCCGCATCCCGCAACACCAAATAGAATACCTCCAGCGCAATCCTCCCCCGCTCCTCTGCTGATTTGCTCGCAAAATCGCTCACCCCAAGTTCCGCCAAATATTTCGCCCCGTCCCCGCCTTCGACATATTGCGCGATGAACTCATCGAGATTCAAAGCACTATCGGTTAAACTAGTGGCCCCTCCCACCCCCGCCGCCACCACCACATCCGCTCCCGTCGCCCCCAGAAAGGGATTCCGCAGGTTCCCAATGCTCGAAATCCCATCGCCCGTGCCATCCGACAGCCCCGGACTAGACCCCAAGGTCAACTGCCGTCCCGCCAGAAGTTCCAGCGCCCCCGGCCCGTTGATCTGCAAGTCGCCCACCAACGGTGCCTGATCCCGCGCCAGCAAATTGCCCGCCGCCGCTACCAGCGAACGCTGCGGCGAGTTAGGATTATAAGGCAAAAGGTCCCGCGCCGCCGCCACCACACTGACATCTTCATCCCTGACATTTTGCAAATACAGCGCCACATCCGTGATGTCCCGCCCCGACATCAGGCGACCCGCCTTGCTGCTATAAAGCGTCAATCCCGAAAGATCCCCCCCCAGCGCATAGATCCGCAGCGGATCCCGGTCCTCCGCGTGTAGCACCCCCGCCGCATGCAAGGACTGCTTCGTCTGCGTCGCCGCATAGCGCCCCGCATACGATCCGCTCTCGTCAAACATCGCATCCAAACCAGTCAGCAAGGGCATCCCGCCGCGAGCCGCCGCCAGCGCCCCAGGCAACTGCGTCGTCGCATTCAACTCCGCCACCCCATGATAGGCCAGCGGGCGAAGCACCGAGGCCATCGCCTGCGGATCCGCATCCGACAAGTTAATCGTCGCCGCCGACCACACCCGCGTCACCCGGCCATTGTCGATGTAGTCGGACAAACCAGACGAATTCAGCCCCTGCACGCTCCCCCCAGCCACCAGCTCCAGCGACCCCGCCCGCGCCGGACTTAGCGTCAGGTCGCCCACGATCCGAATGTCCCCAGCCAGCGCCGTGGATTGCCAATGCGGCGGCAACACGCTCAGCGCCGTGTTCAATTGACCCACATCCGCCTCCGCCAAACGCAGCCATGGCTGCCGATTCGAGGACAAACCATTGACGTTAAATTGCGTGTTAAATTGATTCTGCGTCTGGATCCACGCCTGCAACACCGGCACCGGCCCCAAGCCATCCGGCAAGGTCACCGCCAAACGGTGCGTGATGTCCCCATTCAAACTCGTAACCCTAACGCCACTATCCTCCCCATAGGTCGAAAAGTAGCTCTTATACCAATATTTGTTTCCGATCCCACTAGGAGCCAAAAAGGTGTTGCCCACCGAACCCAACAAAATGTCGCCTCCCGCCTGCAGGTCAAACCCACCCCGCCCCAAGAACAATAAGGTCGGAATCCAAGCCTCCGCATCCGTCACCGCCGGGTTGTTCAACCCCGCGATGATCCCCTGCGACGGCGAACGCGGACTAAAGGCACTAGCACTTCCCACGCTAGTGGCCTCCAACGCGATCGCCCCGCCCGCCTCCAGCACCCCACTGCCTCGCTCGACATAATACGTCCCCCCCACAATATCCGACCCCGCCCGAACCGCCAAATCGCCTCCCCCCAACTCCAAGAACCGGCTCGCGTCCGGCCGCCCCCGCGCCGCCCTAGCATTGGTCGGCACCACCGCATCCACATGGCGCACATCATTCCCCGCCGCGATCCGAAGGTTCCCCCCTCCCAAGGCCCCCACGCCTTGGAAAAAATTGCTGTAGTCAACCCACCACGTCGTCGACCCCGCAGGATCCACGATCGAGGCCCCCCCTTGAGTCGCCCCCGTCACCCCGTATTCCCCCGTCACCGGATCCACATAGCCGCGCCGGTAGAGCCAGTTCCCCGGAATCTGCCGCGCCGTATCATCAATCAAACTGCCCGCCGCGCTCAGCGTATACCGCCCCACGTCATGCCCCGCCACCATCGCCACATTGCCCCCACCCATAGCATATTGCGCCGGATAGTTCTGCTGCTGACGCCCGAGCACGGTAGTCACGTTGTTCAAGGTCCCCTCTAACACCGGAAGACTAAAATCATTCGCGCCAAACAAGCTGCCCGCCGACGCCACCGCCGTGCCCGCCGAGTATATCGTCGAAAAAACATTCATCAGCCGAATGTCCCGGCCCGCCGCTAGATCAATGCTCCCCGAACCCGTGCGAATCACTTGCAGCCGGTTGCCATTGTCCAAGGCTGTCGCCGTCAAGGCATTGGTCCCACTCACAAAAGCCGCATTGCCATAGTTTTTCCCCAAAATCAGCGAGCCCTGTTCCGCCCCTAACTTGCTCAGCGCCACCGTCGCCCCGTGCGCCACCGCGCCCCCATCCGCCCCCGCCGTGAAACGATAACTCCACGACTGCGCATTGACCGGCAACTGGGCATTCTGCGCCATCAACGGTGCCAGCCACAAGCTAGTCCCACCCGCAAATCCATCGCTAATGCTGTTGTTCAACACCACATTTCCCGACGCCCGCAGCGTCAAGACCCCAGGTGCCGCCTTCGCCCCAAAGCGATACCCTGACAAATCCCAGTCCGCCGTGCGCGTCGTTCCCGCCGTGCCCAAGGTCACATCCCCCGCCCGGTTGATCACTTCCGCTCCCGGTACCACCACCAACAACCGCGCCAAGGGATCGCTCGCCCCTCCTGGCAACAGCCGACTCTCCACCGCCCCAAACTGGCTGCCAAACGCCGTCCCCTGGCTCCGAATCTCCCCCTGCACCGCCGCCGTGATGGCTCCCCCGCTCGCCGTCAAATCATACAAACGATAGCCCTCCGCCACAATCGCCGAGGCCCCCACAATCGTCGCCGCCAAGGGACTGATCTGCACGTCCGTCCCCGCCGCGTTCTGCGGAGCCCGCAACTGCAGCGTCCCACTGAACTGCCCCAAAAACGCACTGCTCCCAGGCACCAAGGCCGACCCCTCTACCCGCCCCGCCACCGACAAATCCAACAACGCCCCACCCGCCAACTCCAGCGCCGCACCCGTCGCCACCACCCCTCCCGTCTGACTCCCCGCCTCCAATCGAATCACCCCACCCTTGCCCGCCGCATCAAAGGCCTCCCCTGCCACCGAAAGCCGCGCCCCTCCTAGCAACCGCACATTGTCCCTAGCCACCAAGGCAATCTCACCTCCCGTCCTCCCCGACGCATCAATCGAACCCCTAACGCTAATACTCCCCCCGTCCGCCGCTAGACGAAAGCTCCTCGCGCGACTCGCCCCATCCACCAGCACATCGCCCGTGCGCACCCGCAGCGACCGCTCCCCAAAAAAGCCCCCGCCATCAAAGGCTCCCGCAAGATCCGACAGCCGCGGCAAGGCCCGCACATCAGCCACCACCGACCCCGCGGCCTCCGCCCCCGCACCCCGCAACACGCCCTCCGCTACCAAACTACCCTGCGGCGCAGAAATAGTTAGCAAGCCCGCGCGCCCCCCGCCGCTCTCCCCAGACAAATCCACCAGCGACCCGGCCTCCAGCCGGACGCTCCCCGCATTCGCCTCTAGCACCACTTTCCCCGCATCGGTATAGCGCACCAGATCCGCCAACTCCTGGCGCGTTCCCTGAGCCAAAATCCTCCCCGAAAGCACCGCGTCGCCGCTCGTCGCCCGCACCGTGACCGATCCGCTAGGCAATATAACGTCCGTACCCAGTCGCACCGACGCCCCCTCTAGCACCAAAGCTCCCCCCAGCGAACTCGGCGGCACCACCCCACCAGGCAACGCTCCCAAATCTAAAGCGCCCCCCGCCCGGATCCCATAATTGGCTCCTCGCTCCGCCACCACCGCCGACAGACTGCCCCTCAAACCTTGCTGTACCTCCAAGCTCCCCACCCCATTCACCGCCAAGCCCTCGCTCGCCTGCACTTCCACCGCCCCAAATTGATCCAAGCGCAGATTCCCCGCCCCTAACTCCAGACGCCCACCCTCCAGCCGCAAGGTCCCCGGCGCCGTCGCCTCCACTCCCACCACCCCAGCCCCCGCGCGATTGTCCAACGACACCACCCCAGCCCGCAGCGCCATCTCCCCACCATTCTGGTTAAACCCGCGCAACTGCCCCGCACTCAAACTCAACGAGCCCGGCAAGCTCACCGCACCCCGGCCGTAAAAATCAATCGATGTATAACTCAACAAATTTAGATTCGTCGCATTTTGCTCAAGCGAAGTTAGAGCCTGACCCGCCAGCACCAGGCCCTGACCTCCCAGCAAAGCCCCCGGGCTCGCCCCCACCACGCTGATCTGACCGCTCCGCAAGTTCACCGTCCGCGCATCCAGCACCGCCGCTTCACTCAACGCAGTCCCCGCCGTCGAGTCCAGCGCCAAGCTCCCCCCACTCAACCGCACCCCGCTGCCCACCTTCAGCAAAGCCCCGCCCCCAGGCACCACCCCCACCCGACTCGACCCCGCCCCAGCCGCGCCCGAAACCCGCACCAAC